>JACOVA010000066.1 GCA_016177575.1 Betaproteobacteria bacterium | reverse complement strand
GCTGCACCGTACGATGCAGGTCTGGTCCTTCTAATTCCGTTTGTTGGTCGTCTCCGAGTGCTTCTATCGGGGACCCAGGTCTTGTTTACCACCAGCTCCAGTTGGCCTGGTGCCGGTGGCGCGCCTGCTGCACGGGGTCGTAGCCGGGATCAGCCACCGGCGCAGCTCCTGCGATCCGGTGTTCGGCTACGCGGCCTTCCGGCCGTTTGCCTCGGGCGTGAAGTAGCCTTCTTTAACCGCGTCCAGAAACACGACGCACACCAGCTCGCCGTCTTCCGCGTAGCTCTTGTGCACATGCCAGCTCTCGGAGACTTCGCGCACAATCGGTTTATCCGAAAACCGCACTTCGAGGATGTCGTCGTCTTTCCAGTAGGTCGCGTGCATCATTCGCCCTCCGGATCGAAGTGATTCATGACGGTCTTGACGACCATTGCGTCGGCAACGAGCGCCGCGACGCACAGCAGGTTGTCGTCGCGTCCGGCGACAGATTTCCAGATCCAGCAGTGCCCTTGTTCCTTTTCGCGCGTCATACCGGTCTCGATCACCTCCAACAGGACTTCCAGCGGAATATTACGCTCCGCCGCGTGCCGTCGCGTGATCCGTCAGCCAGACCCGCCGGCCAAACCGCGCACTCCAGTACGGCCCGTCGCTCATATTCCGTGCTCATCCACCCCTGAGCCAACGCCACGGAACAAGCGCGGGTTGACATCACCCCTCCCTCCGTTGCGCTCTAATCCCAAGGCGCCGACGCCTAGGTCGGCAAGAAAGGGAGAAAAAGATGCGCCGCCTGCCGTTGCTGCTACTTGCCCTCATCGCCATACCCGCCGCCCTGGCGGACGATCTTTCCGACCGGTTTTCCAACCGAACTACCGTGGTGTTCTACTTCAAGAAGCCGCTGGACGGGTCCGATAAGCGGGATGCAGCGGGCAGCTTCGGCTTTCGTCTCGATCGGAGTCTTGCAGGAACTATCGCGCTCCTGCGCACTCCGATCGTCGATGTCAACTTCAATGAGCGGGGGTTCAACGCGCTTGCATTTCGTGGCTCAGTGCTGCATCAAAACCAACCGGCATCCGGCGGACCGGCGCCCGAGATCAACTGGTGGATTGTCGGTGGAGTAGCGGTTGGCGCCGCAATCGTCGTTCACAACGAAAACAAGAACAAGATCGAATCGGTGCCGCGCATAGGCGGAGGATCCTAGGTTCTCAGACGTTGAAGCGGAAGTAAATGACGTCTCCATCCTGCACGACGTAGTCCCGTCCCTCCAGGCGCATCTTGCCGGCCTCCTTCGCGCCCTGCTCGCCGCCGCAGGCGATGTAGTCGTCGCAGGAAATCACCTCGGCGCGGATGAAGCCGCGCGCGAAATCGGTGTGGATCGTGCCCGCGGCCTCGGGCGCTGTCTGGCCGATATGCAGCTGCCAGGCGCGCACTTCCTTCGGTCCGGCGGTGAAGAACGTTTCCAGGCCGAGCAGCGCGTAGGCCGCGCGGATGAAGCGATCGAGGCCCGGCTCGGCCATGCCCATGTCGTCGAGGAACAGCTTCTTGTCCGCATCGCTCATGTCGGCGATCTGCGCCTCGATGGCGGCGCTGATCGCGACCATGCCCGCGCCCTCGGCGGCCGCGAGCTTCTCCACCGCCGCGAGCCGCGGGTTGCCGGTGAAGCCGTGCTCGGCGACGTTGGTGACGTAGAGGGTCGGCTTCATGGTGAGCAGGAACAGCGGGTCGAGCACGGCGCGCTCCTCCTTCGCCCAGTCGACCGAGCGCGCCGGCCTGCCCGCATCGAGCGCCGCGCGCGCCTTCTCGAGCACTGCCACCAGGCGCTGCGCGTCCTTGTCGCCCGCGACCTTCGCGACCTTCTCGATCTTGGCGAGCTGCTTTTCCACCGACTGCAGGTCGGCGAGCGCGAGCTCGGTATGGATGGTCTCGATGTCGGACACCGGGTCGACTCGGCCCGAGACGTGGACGACGTCGGGATCGTCGAAGACGCGCACCACGTGCGCGATCGCGTCCACCTCGCGAATGTGCGCGAGGAACTTGTTGCCCAGGCCCTCGCCCTTGGAGGCCCCGGCCACCAGCCCGGCGATGTCGACGAACTCGACCGCGGCCGCAACGACCTTCTTCGGCCGGGCGATCGCGGCGATGCGGTCCAGGCGCGGGTCGGGCACCTCGACCACGCCGACGTTCGGCTCGATGGTGCAGAAAGGGTAGTTCTCGGCCGCGATCGCCGATTTCGTCAGCGCGTTGAACAGCGTGGACTTGCCCACGTTCGGCAGGCCCACGATCCCGCACCGCAGGCTCATTTCTTGCGGCCGGGGTGCAGCAGCGAGCCGAGCAGTCCCTTCAGTCCGCCTTTCGGCTCTTCGGGCTTTAGTTCAGGCTTGAGTTCAGGCTTCGGTTCAGGCTTAGGCTCGGCTTTCAGCTGCGGCTTGGGCTGGGGTTTTTTCTCTGCCGGCTTTTCTTTTTCCGCGCTATGCAGCTTCTGCATCGCGCCCTGTAAATCCCCGGCAAGACACATCGGCAGGACCTCGAGCGCGCGCGCGATCGCCGCGTCGATGGCGGCCTTGTCCTCGGCGGAGGGCTTGCCGAGCACGTAGTCGGCCACCGCGTCCTTGTCGCCCGGGTGGCCGACGCCGATGCGCAGGCGCCAGTAGTCGTGCGTCGCCAGGCGCTGCGAGATGTCCTTCAAGCCGTTGTGGCCGGCGATGCCGCCGCCCTGCTTGAGGCGCGCGGCGCCGGGCGGGAAATCCACTTCGTCGTGCACGACCAGGATCTCGGCAGCGGCGATCTTGAAGAAGCCGGCGATCATCTGCAACGGCCGGCCGCTGGAATTCATGAAGCTCTGCGGCAGCACCAGCCAGGCGCCCGCCGTGCCTCCTGCGGCGCCGAGGCGCCCGACTAGCGCCTGGAACTTGCTGTCCTTGCGCAGCACCGCGCCCGCCTGCGCGGCGAAGCGCTCGACGAGCCAGAACCCGGCGTTGTGCCGCGTGCGCTCGTACTCCTTGCCCGGGTTCCCCAGGCCGACAACGAGGCGTATGGCCAAAGCCTACTTCTTCTCTTTCTTCTCGGTCTTCTCGGCGGCGGCCTTGTCCGCGGGCTTGGCAGCGCCCTTGTCGGCCTCCGCGCCGGCTTCGGCGGTCGCTTCCGGCTGCGCCTGCTCGGTGGTCGGCACTTCGCTCGCCGGCACCGCTTCGGCCGCGGCGGCCTCCTCCTCCTCGGTGACCAGCACCGGCATGATCACCGTCGCGACCACCGGATTCTCGCCCCGGTGCAGCACCGGCGCCACGCCCTTGGGAAGCTTCAGGTCGTTGACGTGGATCGAGTGGCCGATGCCGAGGCCGCCCATGTCGACCTCGATGAACTCGGGCAGATCGTCCGGCAGGCACGCGACGTCGAGCTCGTTCAGCACGTGGTTCGCGACCCCGCCCTGCTCCTTCACGCCGGGGGACTTCTCGGCGTTGACGAAGTGCAGCGGCACCTTCATGTGGATCTTCCTGTCTTTCGAGACGCGCTGAAAGTCGACGTGCTGCACGCGCCCCTTCCAGGGGTGCATGTTGAACGCGCGCAGCAGCACGTCCTCGGCCGAGCCGTCGAGCTTGAGGGTCAGGATGGAGGCGTGGAAGGCCTCCTTGACGAGATTCTGGTAGAGCTCCTTGTGGTCGAGCTCGATGTTCACCGGGCCGCGCTCGCCGCCGTAGACGATCCCCGGCACCCTGCCCGCGCGGCGCAGGCGGCGGGCCGCGCCCGTTCCCTGCGCTGCACGCTTGCTGGCATTGATTTCGATCTTCATGTCAGGCTCCTTATTCGATGAATAGCGAGCTCACCGAGTCCTCGGTGAAGATTCTCAGGACCGTTTCCGCGAGCAGGCCCGCCACCGACAGGCTGCGGATCCTGGCGCAGGCGCGCCCTTCCTCGCTGAGCGGAATCGTGTCGGTGACCACCAGCTCGTCGAGGTCGGAGGCCGCGATGCGCTCGACCGCGTTGCCGGAGAGCACGGCGTGCGTGCAATAGGCGACGACCCGCGTCGCGCCCTCGGCCTTGAGCACCTCGGCCGCCTTGCACAGCGTGCCCGCGGTGTCGACCATGTCGTCCATGATGACGCAGGTGCGGCCCTTCACCTCGCCGATCACGTTCATGACCTCGGCGACGTTGGCCTTCGGCCGCCGCTTGTCGATGATCGCGAGGTCGGATTCCAGGCGCTTGGCGAGCGCGCGCGCGCGCACCACGCCGCCGACGTCGGGCGAGACCACGATCAGGTCCTCGTAGCGCTGCTTCCAGACGTCGCCAAGCAGCACTGGCGCGGCGTAGATGTTGTCCACCGGCACGTCGAAGAAGCCCTGGATCTGGTCGGCGTGCAGGTCCATGGTGAGCACGCGCGACACGCCCACCGAGGTGAGCATGTTGGCGACCACCTTGGCGCTGATGCCCACGCGCGCCGAGCGCGGCCGCCGGTCCTGGCGCGCATAGCCGAAGTAGGGCATCGCCGCCGAGACGCGCGCCGCCGATGAGCGCTTGAGCGCGTCCACCATCACCATCAGCTCCATCAGGTTGTCGTTGGTCGGCGCGCAGGTCGACTGCAGCACGAACACGTCCTTGCCGCGCACGTTCTCCATGATCTCGACCATCACCTCGCCGTCGGAGAACTTGCCCACCAGCGCGCGCCCGAGCGAGAGATTCAAGCGCTTGGCGACGTCCTGCGCCAGGCGCGGGTTGGCGTTGCCGGTGAACACCATCAGCCGGTCCATCGCGATCTGCGGATTGCGCGGGTTCATCGGCGGCGGCGCGCGCGCGAAATGGCTGGGGCGCTAGGATTCGAACCTAGGAATGCCGGAATCAAAATCCGGTGCCTTAGACCAGCTTGGCGACGCCCCATCCGCAGAACCTTCATTGTGAACCGGCCCAGTCGTGCAGCGGGTGACGCTCGAGACCCCGGGCGACGAAGCCGCGCATCCCGGCCGGCAACTCGCGCTGCAGGGCGACCGCATCCTGTCGTTGCGAAAACTCGGCGAACACGCACGCCCCCGAACCCGTCATGCGCGGCAGGAAGCAACCCGGCGGACTGCGTTCTCTCAGCCATGCGAGCTGCGCCGCGATCTCGGGATACCGGCGCAGCGCGATCGGCTCGAGATCATTGCGGCCCTGCCCCGACAAAAAGGGCGCCATTGTGAGCGGTTTCGCATCCCGTGTCAACGCGGCGTCGGAGAAGATTTCCCTCGTGGAAACCGAGACTTGAGGCGTCAGGACGAGGTACCAGGCGGGCTCGAGCTCGAGCCCGCTCAGGCGCTCGCCGACGCCCTCGCCGAGGGCGTTGCGGCCGTACAGAAAAAAAGGCACGTCGGCGCCCAGCTTCAGTCCCAGCTCGATCAGTTTTTCTCGTTTCCAGTTCAAGTTCCAGAGCCGGTTGAGCGCGAGCAGCACGGTCGCGGCGTCGGAGGAGCCGCCCCCCAGCCCGCCGCCGACCGGGAGGACTTTTTCGAGCGCGATTTCACATCCGGAGGAGGTTTTGCTTGCGGTTTTCAGGGCCTCGGCAGCCTTTACACAGAGATTCTGGTCGCCAAAAACGCCGGCAAAGCGAATCGCTCCGTCATCCCGCGCCGAAACCCCGACCCGGTCGCAGCGGTCGATGAGGCGGTACGCGGTCTGCAGCTCGTGCATGCCGTCGGCCCGGCGCGCGAGCACGTGCAGGAACAGGTTCAGCTTGCCCGGCGCCGGGAGCCATTGCATCGGCGGCTCATTTCCACTCGAAGATGGCGAGCCTCAGCTCGAGGCCCGGATAGCCGAGCCTCATGCGCGCGGGCCGGCTGCCCGCGTACTCGAGGTATTCGATCCGCCAGCCGGACTGCTCGAGCTCGGCGAGCCTGCCCTCGGCGTCGCGGCGCACCCGCGTCGGCGCCGGCGCCGGCGCCTCCCGGCCGCGCACCCAGTCGGCGAGCCCCGCGAGCGGAATGCGGAACCCGAGCAGGCGCTCGCTCAGCTCCTCGGCGTCGGGCGCGCTCGCGTCGCGGCCCTCGGAGGTGGTGAGCGTCACGACGTCGCGCAGGCGCACGAAGCGCGCGATACCCTGCCCGAACGGCGAGCTGAGCAGCAGCTCGTCGTCGTGCACGCCGTGCCGCCAGGCGATGTTGCCGCTCGCCGCCTCGTCCCGGTAAGTCACCGCGATGCGTCCCGAGAGCTCGAACTCCAGGTCCTGCGCCGGGCGCACGAAGCCGAGCTCGGCGCACGCCGCGAGCAGCAGCATGGCCGCGGCGTAAGGGGCTCGCACTACGGGTTGAAGCGCTTGAGGGTCTTGTGCAGCGTCTCGTTCTCGGGGCTCGCCTTGAGCGCCTCCTGCCAGATGTGCCGCGCCTCGTCGCGCTCGCCGAGCGCCCACAGCACCTCGCCCAGGTGCGCGCCGATCTCGCCGTCCGGGCGGCCGTTCCAGGCGCGCCGCAGCTGCAGCGCCGCGCCCTGCAGGTCGCCCATGCGGTACAGCAGCCAGCCCATCGAGTCGATGATGAAGAAATCCTCGGGCGAGAGCTCGAGCGCGCGCTCGATCAGCTTCTTCGCCTCCGCCAGGCGCACGTTGCGCTCGGCGAACGAGTAGCCGAGCGCGTTGTAGGCGTGCGCGTGGTCGGGCTTCACCTGGATCAGGCGCTGCAGGTTCGCCTCCAGAACGTCGAAGCGGTCGAGCTTCTCGGCGGTGAGCGCGTGGTCGTACAGCAGATCGGGCTGGTCCGGGTTCTTGGCGAGCGCCTCGCCGAGCAGGTCGAAGGCCTCGCGGTGCTGGTTGGCCTCGCGCAGCAGCTGCGATTCGGCCACCAGCAGCTGCACGCGCTGCGGCTCGCCGGTCACGCTCACCGCGCGCAGGAAGGCGCGCGCCTCGTCCAGCCTGCCCTGCTTGGCGATCGCGCTCGCGGTGCGCATGCGCGCCGTCATGGCGTATTCGCCGCCCTGGATGGCCTTGTACCACTCGATCGCGCGCGCCCACTCCTTCTGCTCTTCGGCGATCTGGCCGAGCGTGTAGCGCGCCGCGTTCGCATCGCGGTAGCCCAAGTCGAGCAGCCGCTTCATGTTGGCTTCGGCGATGCCGTACTCCTTGAGCTGGAAGGCGAGCAGCCCGACCGCGTAGATCGCGTCGCCGTCGTTCGCATAGCGCTTGAGGATCGAGTCGAACTCGGCGCGCGCCTCGGCGACGCGCTTGTCGAGCACCAGCAGGCGCGCGTAGTTGAGCCGCACGTCGCGCGCGTCCGGGTACTTCTCCAGGAAGCCGGCGAGGCGCTTGGCCGCCTCCCCGGGCGAGCGCCGCTGCAGCAGCTGCGCCTCGTAGAGCGCGGCCACCTCCCAGTCCGGGCGCAGCTCCGCCGCGCGGCGGATCTCGCCCAGCGCGAGCGCCTGCTCGTTCGCCGCCGCCGCCGCCTGCGCGACCGCGAAATGGGCCTGCGCCAGGGCGTCGTATTGCGCGGCGAGGTTGCGCGCAACGCGCAGGTTGGCCGCCGGGTCCGGGTTGATCGCGAGCAACCGGCCGAGCTGCATGAACATGTTGGGCGCGGCGGTGGCGTTGCTGCCGAGCAGCCTGGCGAGGTAGGGCTCGGCCTCGTCGACGCGCTTCTGCCCGATCAGCAGGATCGCCATCTCTTGCATCGCGAACGGCGACTCCGGATCGGTTTCCTGCCAGATGCGCGCCGCCTCCAGCGCCTGCTTCGGCATGCGCGCGCGCTTCGACATCTCGACCGCGCGCCGCGCCACGCGCGGATCGCGCGTGCGCTTGGCGAGATCGACGTAGGTCTGCGCGGCGAGCCCTTCACTGCCGCGCTGGGTCGCGATCTCGCCGAGCAGGAACTCGTACAGCAGCCGGCCGGTGAGCTCCTGCCCGGGCAGCTTGGGGGGCTGGCGCTGTGCGCTCCCGGGCGCGGCGGCCGGGGAGTCGTCGTCGTCCTCGGCGCCGTGCAGCTGCTGCGCCTGCGCTCCGCCCAGGGAGATGCCCGCGGCGGCAAGCGCCCAGGCGAGCGCGGCGGGCAGGCGTGAATAGGCGGACATCGCTCGGGAAGTGTAGGTATATTTGGTGCCCTGCACAAGGCAGCCTTGCCGATGCCGGAGCTTCCCGAAGTCGAGGTCATCCGCCGCGGGCTCGAGCCCCATCTCGTCGGGCGAACGATCTCCGCGGTGTCGGTGCGCGAGCCGCGGCTGCGCTGGCGCGTCCCGCCCGCGGTGCGCGCGCTCGCCGGGCGCGAGGTGCGCGCGCTCAAGCGGCGCGGCAAGTACCTGCTGTTCGATTGCGGCGACGGCCACCTGATCGTGCACCTCGGCATGTCGGGCAGCCTGCGGCTGGTCGCCGCGGGGACCGCGCCCGGCAAGCATGACCATGTCGACCTCGCGGTCGGCGGGCTGCTGCTGCGGCTGCGCGACCCGCGCCGCTTCGGCGCCATGCTCTGGACCGCCGGGCCGCCCGAAGCGCATCGGCTGATCCGCCACCTCGGTGTCGAGCCGCTGTCGCGCGCCCTGGACGCGAGGCGCCTGCACGCGCTTGCGCGCGGCAGCCGCACGCAAATCAAGCCGTTCCTGATGGACGGCCGCCGGGTGGTCGGGGTCGGCAATATCTACGCCTCCGAGAGCCTCTTCGTCGCCGGCATCGATCCGCGCACGCCGGCCGGGCGGCTTTCCCTCGAAAAAGGCGGCAAACTGGCATCGGCGATCAAGTCCACCCTGAAAGCCGCGATCCGCGCCGGCGGCTCGACGCTGAGGGACTTCGTCGGCCCGAGCGATTTCACCTTGGCGACCAGGTTGCGCGCCACCGCGGGGTGGACGAACTTGGAGATGTCGCCGCCGAGCGTGGCGATCTCGCGCACCAGCGTCGCGGAGATGAACATGTGCTGCTCGCCGGGGGTGAGGAACACGGTTTCCATGTCGGGATAGAGGTCGCGGTTCATTCCCGCGAGCTGGAACTCGTACTCGAAGTCCGACACTGCGCGCAGGCCCCTGAGCACCACGTGCGCCTCCTGGCTGCGCACGAAATCGATCAGCAGGCCCTTGAAGCCGACCACGGTCAGGTTCTTGACGTCGGCGAGCACCTCGCGCGCCATGGCGATGCGCTCCTCGAGCGTGAAGAAGGTGCGCTTGGTGCGGCTGTCGGCGATGCCGAGGATCAGCGCGTCGAACAGACGGCTGGCGCGGCGCGCCAGGTCCTCGTGGCCGCGCGTCAGCGGATCAAACGTTCCCGGGTACACCGCCTTGATCATCGCCGCTCCATTGCAGTAGTTGGTAGCTCACCTGCCCGGCGCTGCCGCGCTTCAGCTCGATCCAGGGCGGGACCGGCTCGACCGGCGCAGCCGACTCGACGTACACCCGCGCACGCGGCGCGAGCCGCGGACCGAGCCTGCCGAGGATCGCCGGCACGGCATTCTGCCTGAACGGCGGATCGAGGAAAACCACGTCGAAGCGCCCGGCAGGGGGAGCGCCACGGCGCTCGCCGCCGCGCGCGAGGTACGCCGCGGCGTCGCCGCGCACGATTTCGCACTCGGTGGCGCCCAGCGCCGCGCGGTTGCGCTCGAGCGCCGCGGCCGCGGCGCGGTCGTTTTCCACCATCACCACGCGCGCCGCGCCGCGCGAGGCGGCCTCGAAGCCGAGCGCGCCGCTGCCGGCGAAAAGGTCGAGGCAGGCGAGCCCGTCGAGATCCTGCCCGAGCCAGTTGAACAGCGTCTCGCGCACCCGGTCGGGCGTGGGGCGAAGCCCCGGTCGCGCAGGGACACGGATGCGTCGGCTGCGCCATTTGCCGCCCACGATCCGCAAAATCCCTTTGTTAGAATCCACGCATCCATGGTAGCAGCGACCTCGTGGGCGACGCGCCTCAAGGCCGGCCTCGCGCGCACGCGCGAGGCGCTCGGCGGCGGGCTCGGCGCGCTGCTCGGCCGGCGCAGGGTCGATGCGGCGCTGTACGAGGAGCTCGAGAGCGCGCTGCTCGCCGCCGATTGCGGGGTCGAGGCGACGCGCGCGCTGCTCGAGGACCTGCGCGGCAGGGAAAAAAGGCAGCGCATCGAGGACGGCGCCGGGCTGAAGAGCGCGCTCAAGGGCGTGCTCGCCGAGCGCCTGCGGCCGCTCGAGCGCGCGCTCGAGGTCGGCGCGCACAGGCCCTCGGTGATCATGGTCGCCGGCGTGAACGGCTCGGGCAAGACCACCTCGATCGGCAAGCTCGCCAAGTGGCTCCAGCAGCACGGCTCGAGCGTGCTGCTCGCCGCCGGCGACACCTTCAGGGCGGCGGCGCGCGAGCAGCTCGCCGCGTGGGGCGAGCGCAACGGCGTGCCGGTGATCGGGCAGCAGGGCGGCGATCCGGGGGCGGTGGTGTTCGACGCCATCGGCGCCGCGCGCGCGCGTTCGATCGACGTGCTGATCGCCGATACCGCCGGCCGGCTGCCGACGCAGCTGCATCTCATGGAGGAGATCAAGAAGGTCAAGCGCGTCGTCGCCAAGGCGCTGCCCGGCGCGCCGCACGAGACGCTGCTGGTGCTCGACGCCGGCACCGGGCAGAACGCGCTCGCGCAGGTGAGGGCCTTCGACGAGGCGCTCGGGCTCACCGGCCTCATCCTCACCAAGCTCGACGGCACGGCGAAGGGCGGCACGATACTGGCCATCGCGCAGGCGCGATCCAAGGAGGCGGCGACGCGGCCGGTCCCTGTCCTGTTCGTGGGCGTGGGCGAAGGCATCGACGACCTGCAGCCCTTCGTCGCGGCGGATTTCGCGGAGGCGCTGGTTGATTAGCTTCTCGGGCGTCGCCAAGCGCTACCCCGGCGGCCAGGAGGCGCTGCAGGCGGTCTCGTTCCAGATCGAGCCGGGCGAGTTCGTCTTCGTCGCCGGGCATTCGGGGGCGGGCAAGTCGACCCTGCTCAAGCTCATCCCCGCGATCGAGCGCCCGAGCGCGGGCGCGGTGCTCGTCAACGGCCAGAACGTCGGCGCGCTCAAGCGCGCCGCGCTGCCCTACCTGCGCAGGAACCTCGGGCTGGTGTTCCAGGACCAGAAGCTGCTCTACGACCGCAGCGTCTACGACAACGTCATGCTGCCGCTCGCCTTCGGCGAGCTGGGCGGGCGCGAGGCGGCGCGGCGGGCGCGCGCCGCGCTCGAGAAGGTGGGCCTTTCGGCGCGCGACAAGGCGAACCCGATCCAGCTCTCGGGCGGCGAGCAGCAGCGCCTCGCCATCGCGCGCGCGGTCGCCAACCGCCCCGCGATCCTCATCGCCGACGAGCCGACCGCCAATCTGGATGCCGATTCGGCGTCCGCCATCCTCGGGATCTTCGCCGACTTCAACCGGGTCGGCGTCACGGTGCTGGTGGCCACGCACGACGAAGCGCTGATCGGCCGCTTCGCCCGGCGCGTGCTGCGCCTCGCCGCCGGCCGGCTCGCGCAATGAGGGCCTGGCTGCGCCAGCACCGGCAGGCGCTCGCCGCCGCGCTCGGCAAGCTCGCGGCGCAGAGATCGGCGGCGGCGCTCAATGCGCTCGTCATCGGCATCGCGCTTTCGCTGCCCGCGGGCGGCTACGCGCTGCTCGCGAGCCTGCGCGCGGCGGCCGCGGGTGCGGCGCTCGAGCCGCAACTCTCGGTGTTCCTGCGCATGGAGGCGAAGGACGGCGAAGTGGAAGCGTTGCGCGCCTGGCTGAAGGGCGAGGCGCGCGTGCGCGAGTTCCGCTTCATACCGCGCGAGCAGGCGCTGAAGGAATTGCAGGCGACCGAGGGGCTGGCCGAGGTGATCGCGGCGCTCAAGCGCAATCCGCTCCCGGACGCCTTTGTCGTGCGGCCGCGCACCACCGGCGCCGCGGCGCTCGAGGCCCTCGCGCGCGCGCTGCGCGCGCAGCCGGCGGTGGCGCACGTGCAGGCCGATTCCGCCTGGGCGCAGAGGCTCGCCGCCATCGCCGGCACCGCGCGCCTCGCCATCGCGCTGCTCGCGCTGCTGCTCGCCTGCGGGCTGGTCGCCATCACCTTCAACACCATCCGCCTGCAGATCCTCACCCTGCGCGCCGAGATCGAGATCTCCAAGCTGATCGGCGCCACCGACGCTTTCATCCGCCGGCCTTTCTTCTACCTCGGCGCGCTGCAGGGCGCGGCCGGCGGCCTGCTCGCGCTCGGCATCCTCTGGGCGAGCCTCGCGGTCCTCAATTCGGGGGTCGCCGAGCTCGCCGCGAGCTACGGCTCGTCGTTCCGCCTGGGCTTCCTAGAGCCCGGTGACGCCCTCGCGGTGCTGCTCTTCTCGACCGCCCTGGGGTGGTTCGGCGCGTACCTGTCAGTGAGCAGATACTTACTTGAAATAGAGCCACAATAAACGATTTCATTTGAACATCCGCGGAGGAACCTGAAGGGGGCTTAGCACTCTAAAGCGCTGAGTGCTAAAATTCACCCAGGAGTAGAACGATGCAAGCGACGATGTCCCTGCCGATGACGCTGCCGGTGCCGGTCTCCGCCGGAAGCCTCGAGGCCTACATCCAGACCGTCAAGCGCATTCCGATGCTGAGCGCGGAACGCGAGCGCGCGCTCGCCATGCGCCTGCGCGAGCACAACGACCTCGACGCGGCGCGCGACCTGGTGATGTCGCACCTGCGTCTGGTGGTCGCGGTGGCGCGCGGCTACTTGGGCTACGGCCTGCCGCACGCGGACCTGATCCAGGAAGGCAACGTCGGCCTGATGAAGGCGGTCAAGCGCTTCGACCCGGAGCGCGGCGTGCGCCTGGTGTCGTTCGCGATCCACTGGATCAAGGCCGAGATCCACGAATACATCCTGCGCAACTGGCGGCTGGTGAAGGTCGCCACCACCAAGGCGCAGCGCAAGCTCTTCTTCAACCTGCGCTCGATGAAGCAGGGGCTCGCCCCGCTCTCGGCCGCCGAGGTCGGCGAGGTCGCCGCCGCGCTGAACGTCAAGCCCGAGGACGTGAGCGAGATGGAGATGCGGCTCGCCGGGCGCGAGCTCGCCTTCGAGGCCGACGACGCGGACGAGGAGGCCTACGCGCCAGTGCACTACCTCGCCGCCGATCCCGAGGCCGAGCCCTCGCGCGTGCT
>JACOVA010000075.1 GCA_016177575.1 Betaproteobacteria bacterium | reverse complement strand
GATCTCACCGTCTCGCGCAACCAGAGCGTTTCCCCTTTCAAGGATCCGGAGTTCCGCAAGCGGGTGGGGGAAATATATCTGGCCGCCGGCGTGCCGAAGTAGTCATTCGCGTCAGGCGCGGCCGAGCGTACCGAGGCGAAAGCGCACGCGCGAGTCGGCGGGGTTCATCAGGCGCTTGACTTTCGGCGGGTCGGTCGGCTTGACGCGCAGCAGCACGAACGAGCAGTGCTTCGATGCGCGCAGCATGCGCGCGCCCCTGGCGATGTCGGCCTGCTTCGCGACCGTGCAGGTCGACTTGATGCCGGCAGCGAGCGCCATTTTCTCCAGATCGACGCCGCGCAGGGTGTGGCTCTTCTGGTAGCCGGTCTCGCCGTGGTGGCCGTTGTCGACGCAGAGAATCGAGAGGTTCGGCGGGTCGAGCACCGCGACGGTGGCGAGCGCGCCCACGTTCATCAGCAGCTCGCCGTCGCCGGTGGCGACCAGGACTTTCTTCTCCGGCCGCGCGAGCGCGAGGCCGAGCCCGATCATCACGGCGGCGCCCATCCCCCCGGCCATGCCGAAGAAGTGCGGTCCGTCTGCGGTGAGCGCGGCGAGGTCCTTTGCCGCGCCGGCGAGGCCGCCGATCAGCAGGAAGTCCCTGTGCTCGCCGATGAGCGCGGGCACCGCCGTGACGCGATCGAGCCGGTAGGCCATCTCAGAACGCCTTGGCGCCGATCAGCTTCTGCGTGAGCAGCACCGCTACCGCCTGGCCCGATTTCCACACCATATTGCAGGCCGCATCGACGATCGGCACCACCTCATCGGGCGTCGTCGCCTCCAGAACGACGAAATCGAGCGCCGCGAGCACCGGCCGCGTCGCCTGCCCCATCGCCATCTGCCAGGGGTTGCCCTCGCCGAAATCGCCGCGCATCGACAGGATGGTCAGGAACGGGAAGCGCCCGCCCTTCACCATCGCCAGGAAGTTGACGCAGTTGCCCAGGCCGCTCGACTGCATGAGCAGCACCGCGCGCTGGTCGCCCAGATGCGCGCCGCAGGCGAGCGCGACGCCTTCCTCCTCCGTCGTCAGCGCCACCGAGTGAACCTGCTTGTCGGCGAGCGAGCGGTCGATGCAGACGCGGTGCCCGGCGTCCGGCACGTAGGCGAACTGGGTGACGTCGTGGCGGCGCAGCGCGTCGTAGAGCTCGCTCTGCCAGCCGGTGGAGGCCTCTGCCATGGTGCTATCGTATAGGACTCGCCTCGCAAGGAGGGGCCCCATGCTCGCGACCGCCGAAAGGGTCAGGGTGTTCTGGCAGCCCGGCTGCACCAGCTGCCTGCGGACCAAGGAATTCCTCGCCAGGAACGGCGTGCAATTCGAGTCGATCAACGTGCACGGCAACGCCGCGGCGATGGCAGAGCTGCGCAGGCTGGGCGCGCGCAGCGTGCCGGTGGTCGCGCGCGGCGAGCGGTTCGTGTTCGCGCAGACGATCGGCGACGTGATCGAGTTCCTCGGGCTGGACCTGCGCCAGCAGGAGCGCCTGAGCCCCGAAGAGCTGATGCGCAAGCTCGAGCTCGTGCTCACGGCGGCGGCGCGCTGCGTGCGCCAGATCCCCGCGCCCGAGCTCGACCAGCCCTTTCGCAACCGCGACCGGCCGATTCGCGTGCTCGCGCACCACGTGTTCCGCATCGTCGAGGGCTTCCTCGAGTCGATGCAGGACGGCCGCGAGCTGACCTACGAACGCATCATGCAGGACGCGCCGCCTTCGCTTCGCGGCGCCGAGGACATCGCGCGCTACGGCGAGGACGTGCTCGCGCGCGCGAAGCAGTGGTGGAGCGGCTGCGACGACAAGTCCTGCCAGCGCCCGATGCAAACCTACTTCGGCACGCACCCGGTGCACGTGGTGCTGGAGCGCACCGTGTGGCACCCGGCGCAGCACACGCGCCAGCTGATGCTGATCCTGGAAACGCTCGGCATCCGGCCTGACCGGCCCTTGAGCGCGGCCGATCTCGCCGGCCTGCCGCTGCCCGAAAAGGCCTGGGATGAAGACTAAAGCCGCGTGTACGTCGTAGAGCGATTCGCCGGCTGGGCGGAGGAATATCGCAAGACTCCAATCAGTCCGGAAGTGCTGCACCACGCCAAGCGCGCGGTGATCGACTGGTACGCCGCATTGTTCCCGGGGTCCGTGGTTGCGCCAGCAACTCTGCTCGAGGTGGCCCTGAAGGAAGAGCTCGATAGAGGAAACGCAACCCTGGCTCTCGGTCGAAGCGCGACGGTGCGTGCTGCCGCGCTGATCAACGGCGCGGCGGCGCACACGGTCGAGGTGGACGACATCTTCCGCGACGGCATCTACCACCCGGGCGCGCCGACCATCCCGGCGGCACTGGCGCTCACGCAGGCGAACGGCGCTTCGGGCGAGCAGTTCCTGCGCGCGGTGATCACCGGCTACGAGATCTCCACGCGCATCGGCGCGGCGATGGGGCGCGCGCACTACCGCTACTGGCACAACACCGGCACTATCGGCGCCTTCGGCGCCTGCGCCGCCGCCGCCGCGATCCTCGGCCTGGATGCGAAGCGCTGCGCGCACGCGCTCGCCACGGTAACGACCTTTGCCGCCGGGCTGCAGCAGGCGTTCCGCCTGGACTCGATGTCGAAGCCCTTGCACGCGGGCCGCGCGGCGGAAGCCGGCGTCACCGCCGCGCTCGCCGCGCGCGCAGGCGTCACCGGCTCGCTCGACGTGATCGAGGGCGAGGCGGGCTTCGGGCGCGCGATGGGGGACGGCCCGGACTGGGAAAAGGCATTCTCGTCCCTGGGGAAGGAATTCAACATCTGCCGCATGACTTTCAAGAACCATACCTGCTGCGGGCACACGTTTGCCGCGATCGACGGCGCGCTTGCGCTCAAGGCGAAGCTGGGCGTGGCGGCGAGCGACATCGAGCGCGTGAGCGTCGGCACCTACCGCGCGGCGCTGGAGGTCGCCGGCCATGAGCGGCCGCGCAGCGCCGCGCAGGCGCGCTTCTCGCTCAAGTATGTCGTGGCGAGCGCGCTCGCGCACGGCAGCGTGCGCCTGGCCGCGTTCGAGCCGGCGCGCCTGGAGGACGCGCTGACGCGCTCGCTCATGGAGAG
>JACOVA010000065.1 GCA_016177575.1 Betaproteobacteria bacterium | reverse complement strand
TACGAACACACGGCGCCCTTGCGCTTGCCGCCCTGGTTGACCGCGACCGCGGTGTCGTTCACGACCTTCAGGAACGGCACCACCCCCTGGCTCTTGCCGTTGGTGCCCTTGATGTGGGAGCCCAGCGCGCGCACCGGCGTCCAGTCGTTGCCGATGCCGCCGGCGAATTTCTGCAGCAGCGCGTTCTCCTTGATCGCCTCGTAGATGCCGTCGAGGTCGTCGGAAACGGTGGTGAGGTAGCAGCTCGCGAGCTGCGAGCGGCGCGTGCCGGAGTTGAACAGCGTCGGCGTCGAGCTCATGAAGTCGAACTTCGACAGCACGTCGTAGAACTCGATCGCGCGCGCCTCGCGCTCGCGCTCGTTGAGCGCCAGGCCCATCGCCACGCGCATGAAGAACGCCTGCGGCAGCTCGATCCTGCGGCCGCGCTCGTGCAGGAAATAGCGGTCGTACAGGGTCTGCAGCCCGAGGTAGCCGAACTGGAGATCGCGCTGCGCTTGCAGCGCCTTGCCCAGTCTGGGCAGATCGAATTCGGCCAGCGCCGGATCGAGCAGCTCGGCGGCGATGCCGCGGCGGATGAAATCGGGGAAATAGGCGGCGTAGCGCGACGCCATCTCGGCCTGGCCGGCCTCTTCGCCAAGGACTTCTATCCGCAGGGTGTGCAGCAGCAGCCGCGCCGTGGCGTAGCTGTAGGCGGGGTCCTTCTCGATCAGCGCGCGCGCCGCGAGTACCGCGGACCTGCGCACTTCCTCCATCGGCACGCCGTCGTACAGGTCGCGCAGCGTGCTGTCGCGGATCGCCGCCGGCGAGGCGCCGGGCTGCAGGCCCTCGCAGGCCGATTCGAGCAGGCGCTCGAGCGCCGCGCCATCGAGCGGCCGGCGCGTGCCGTTCTCGACCACGTGCAGCGCCGGCGCGGCGCTGCGGCTGTCGCGCGCCGCCTTCGCCTGCGCCCGCGCGCGCGCGCGCTCCTCGCGGTACAGCACGTAGGCGCGCGCCACGTCGTGCTGGCCGGCGCGCATCAGCGCCAGCTCGACCTGGTCCTGGATGTCTTCGATGTGGAACGTTCCGCCCTGCGGCTGGCGCCGCAGCAAGGCGCCGACCACGCTGCCGGTCAGCTCGGCCACCAGCTCGCGTACGCGCGCCGAGGCCGCGCCCTGGCTGCCGCCCACCGCGAGGTAGGCTTTGGTCATCGCCACCGAGATCTTCGCCGGCTCGAAGCCGACCACCGCGCCGTTGCGGCGGATGATCTTGTAGTCGCCGTAGGCGGGGTGCGCCGCAGCGCCGGCCCCGGAGCCGGTGCCCGAAACGGGGACCGCGGTGGCCGCCGTTGCCTGCTGCGCGATCTGCATCTCCGGTCTCCCCTGTTGCGGTTTGGCTGCAACTTCGGCCAAAACCACAATATTTAGTGCTGAGTATCTGATCGATAACTAACTCTAGTGGACGCAATTTACCACGCAGTCGGGAATTTGCAAGCGCGCCGTCGTTTGCGCACCGCAACAGGTAGTGGCAGGAGAGAGGAGAACGACTAGATCTGGGAGGCGAGCGCGGCGAGCAGGCGCGCCCAGTCAAACTGCGTGCCAGGATCGGACTTGCGCCCGGGCGCGACGTCGCTGTGAGCTGCGATTTCCCGGATTGGAAGTTCCAGGTAGAGACTTTTCACCAATCGTGCCAGCCCGGAATACTGTTCCTTGGTAAAAGCCGAGTCATCAGTACCTTCGAGCTCGACCCCGATCGAGAAGTCGTTGCAGCGCTCGCGCCCGCGCCAGCGCGAGGCGCCGGCGTGCCAGGCGCGCGCCGCGAGCGGCACGAACTGGACCAGCTCGCCGTCGCGCCGCACCAGGAAATGCGCCGACACGCGCAGCCCCGCGAGGGTGACCAAGCACGCATGCGCGGAGAGGTCGAGCCGGTTGGTGAACAGGCGCTCGATCGCCTCGCCGCCGTACTCGCCGCGCGGCAGGCTGATCGAATGCAGCACCAGCAGAGTGACCGCGGTGCCCGCGGGCCGGCTGTCGCAATTCGGCGACGGTACCTGCCGCGCGCCCGCGATCTGCCCGGCGCGGCGGACCGGCTTCACTCCGGCTCGCGGATGCCCAGGCGCTGCATGCGGTAGCGCAGCGCGCGGAAGGTGACGCCGAGCAGCTTGGCGGCCGCGGTGCGGTTGAAGCCGGTCTTCGCCAGCGCGGACATGATGGCTTCGCGCTCGACGCGGTCAAGGTAGGCCGGCAGCGGGCCCTCGAGCGCGCCTTCGGCGCCCTCGTGGGACACGGCGGGCTGCAGGCGCAGGTCCTCGGGCTTTATCTCCTCCTGCCCCGACAGGGCGGTCGCGCGCTCCAGGATGTTCTCGAGCTCGCGGATGTTGCCCGGGAAGTCGTAGCCCTGCAGCTCGGCGAGCGCGGCCGGCGAAAGTCGCGCCGCCGGCTGCCCGGACTGCGCCCGCAGGCGCTCGAGGATCGCCGCCGCGATCACGGCGATGTCCTCGCGGCACTCGCGCAGCGGCGGCATCTCCAGCTCGATCACGTTGAGCCGGTAGTAGAGGTCCTGGCGGAACGCGCGCGCCTCGACGCGCGCGGCGAGGTCCTGGTGGGTGGCACTGATCAGGCGCACGTCGACCGGCTCCTCTTGCGTCGCCCCGACCTTGCGCACGCGCTTCTCCTGGATCGCGCGCAACAGCTTCACCTGCATCGGCAGCGGCAGCTCGGCGACCTCGTCGAGGAACAGCGTGCCGCCGCTCGCCGCCTGGAAGAAGCCGCCGCGGTCCTCCTGCGCGCCGGTGAAGGCGCCCTTGCGGTAGCCGAAGAACTCGCTCTCCATCAGATTGTCGGGGATCGCGCCGCAGTTGACCGGCACGAACGACCGCTCCCGGCGCGCGCCGAGGGCATGGATCTGGCGCGCGGCGAGCTCCTTGCCGCTGCCCGACTCGCCGCAGATGTGCACCGGCGCCTGGGTGCGCGCGAGCTTGGCGATCGTGTCGCGCACCTGGCGCAGCGCGGCGCTGGTGCCGAGCAGCGGCTGGCCCTCCTGCGCGGCGGCGCCGAGCTCGGGCAGCGACAGCGCCGACTTGACGAGCGCGCGCAGCTGCTCCAGGCCGACCGGCTTGGAGACGTAGTCGAAGGCGCCCGCCTTGAGCGCGGCGACCGCGTTTTCGGCGCTGCCGTGGGCGGTGATCACCGCCACCGGGATGTCGCCGGCCAGGCCGGCGATGTGGCGCACCAGGTCGAGGCCCTCGCCGTCCGGCAGCCGCATGTCGGTGAGGCAGAGCTGATAGCGCGCTTCGCGCAGCCGCCGCTTCGCCTCGGCGATCGAGCCCGCCGAATCGACGCCCAGGCCCATCTTGGCGAGGGTCAGCTCGAGCAGCTCGCGGATGTCGGGCTCGTCGTCGATCACCAGCACGCGGTGCTCCTGCGCGCCGCCGCTGCGCCGCTCGCTCTTCTTCATCTGCGTCTCACGCGCCGGGCGCCTCCCGGCACAGGATCCTGAAGTGCGCTCCCTGCATGTCGTCGACGTACTCCAGCGTCGCGCGGTTCGCCGCGCACAGCTCGCGCGCCAGGTACAGCCCCAGCCCCGTGCCCTTGCTCTCGGTGGTGAAGAACGGCTCGAACAGCTGCCCCTGGCTCGCCCGCGGCACGCCCGGGCCGTCGTCGATCACGTTCAATTCTACTTGATCGGCGTAGGCGCTCAGCACGATGCGCACGCTGCGCGGCGCCCGGCGCGCGTGGCGCACCGCGTTGCGCAGCAGGTTCCACAGCACCTGGCGCAGGTGCTCGCGGTCGAACACGATCTGCACCTCGCGCCCGGTCTCCAGGCCGAAGCGCTCCGCGGGCAGCGCCTCGTTGGCGGCGAAGTCCGCGACGAACGCAGCCAGCCAGCCGTTGAGCGCCACGCGGTCGGCGGTGGCGCGGTCGCGGCGATTGAGCTGCATGACGTCGGTCACCAGGCGCTCGAGCCGGCGCGTGTTGTCGTGGATGATGCGCGTCAGGCGCTCGCGGTCGCTGCCGCGCTGCTCCTCGTCGAGCAGCTCGGCGGCGTGGCTGATTGCCGACAGCGGATTCCTGATCTCGTGCGCGATGTTGGCCGTCAGGCGCCCGAGCGCGGCGAGCTTGAGCTGCTGCGCTTCGGTGCGCGAGCGCGTCGTGTCCTCGACGAACAGCAGCGCCAGATCCTCCGCCGCCCCGGCCTCCATCAGGCGCAGCCGCAGGCCGCGCCCGCGCAGCTCGAGATCGGATTGCGCCGCCGCGCGTTCGCCTTCGCGCCAGGTGCGCCAGCGCTCGCCGAAGCCGGGCAGCAGATCCGCCAGCTGCGCGCCCTGCAGCGACTCGACCCCGAGCAGGCGCTGCGCCTGGCGGTTGTGCTGCGCCACGCGGCCCTCGCGATCGAGCACCAGCACGCCGTCCTGCATGTCGGCGATCACCAGCTGGTTGACGCGCAGCTGGGTCTCGAGCGCCCGGCCGCGCTCGCGCGCCAGGCGCTCGTTGGCGGCGACGCGCTGCGCCAGCCAGCTGGTGACGCCGGCGCTGGCGAAGCAGCCGATCGCGAGCAGCCCCGGCTGCAGGTAGTTCGCCTCCGGGGCGTCGAAGCGCAGCACCCAGTAGCTCTGCTCGAGCAGCAGCGCGATCGCGGCGAGCGAGGCGTAGAGCAGCGCCAGGCGCCGCGGCGCCACCAGCGCCGCGCCGGTGAGCGCGATCAGCAGCATCACCCCCAGCCCGCTGCGGATGCCGCCGCTCGCGTACATGAGCAGGGTCATGGCGACGATGTCGAGCGCCATGTGCGCCGAGAGCTGCAGGTTGAACAGGTCCTTGAGGTTGCGCAGCAGGCTGTGGAACACCACGCCCGCCATGAGGTAGGCGACGCACACCAGGCGGAAAAGGTTGAGGCGGTACGAGCCGAGGTTGAGCGCGTCGTCGAAGTACAGCGTGATGCCGAGGAACAGCGCCGCCAGCGCCATGCGGTAGAAGTTGAAATAGCGCAGCGAGATCCAGAACGAGTCGGGCGTGCGCGTGTCGCGCCCGAACAGCCCCTCGTAGCGCGGCGCCTCGCGCATCAGCCGTCCCGCGGCCCGAGCCGCCAGTGCTCCTCGCTGCAGTAGTGGCGCCCGCCGGCGCTGCGCGCCTCGGCCTTCGGCAGGTTGACGCCGCAGTGGGCGCAGGCGACCAGATCGCCCTTGCCTTCGCCTTTCAGTTCTGTTTCCCGTTCACCGGAGCGGGGCGCGGAGAGCGCTCGTCGCAACAGCCAGACGACGATGAGGACAACGAGCGCGATCAGGATCAGACGGCCCATGCGCGGAGCTAGTCTACGCGACTGAAAACAACGTCACGTTGTGCACTCCTGCCGCCTGCCGATGCCCGTGGTCCAGCGTGGCCAGGGGGAGGCCCAAGGATCGCGCCAGATGAAAATACAGGGCATCGTAGCCCTGCAGATGGTACCGCCGCGCGAGGTCCACGACGCGCCGTGGCGTGAACAGCTCGAGGTGCACGCGAATATCGAAGCTGTCCAGGTCTTCAAGCGCCTGTTGCAGCTTTCCGCGCTTCAGAACCTTGCGCCGTTGCTCGCGGAGCAACACGTGACCCATTTCGATACCCCACTGCACAGGCACGTGCAGAATGGCCCCGTCAGCGGCGGCCGCGCTTATCGTTGCAGCATAGGTCGCACGTTCAGGCGTTTCCTTCAGAAACCAGGCGAGCGAAACGCTGGCGTCCAGCACCAGCTCGATCGCCATCAGCGCGCGAGACGTTCGCCGCGGGCTTCGGC
>JACOVA010000061.1 GCA_016177575.1 Betaproteobacteria bacterium | reverse complement strand
CCGAGCGGCTTGAGCAGGTAGGCGAAGGCGAGGCTGCAGGCGAGGATCAGTACCAGCGCCTTCGCGTTCGGCCGGAACGCGATCGCCAGGACCGATACGATCAGCGCCGAGGCGAGCATGGCGTAGTCGTTGGAGATGTCGAGCGCCTTGGCGAGCCGCACTGCGACGACGAACACGCCGGCGGCGACCGCGAGGTCGAGGACGTTGAAGGCGATGCGCAGCCGCACCGCGTCGCCCTTCAGCTGCGAGACGAAAGAACGGAACAAAACCACCGCGCCGAGCACCGCCAGGATGCCGCCGAGGACGACCGGGAAGTACGCGGGACCCATGCGCACGGCCGACCCCATCTGATAGCCCGGGATCAGCCGCTCGCCCCAGAGCCGGTCGATGAATTCCGGCGTGCCGAGGGCGATGATCATGAATGACAGGCCGAAGGCCATGAACATCAGCCCCGCCCAGAAGTCCTTCGGATTCCTGATCACCATCCGCCCTCCTCCGCGCGCGAGTGTAGCATGCGCTCCGTGAACGCATGGCTCGCCAGAAGTCGGCTCGCGCCTCTCGCCGCTGCGTTTTTTCTCGCGCTCGCCTTCCTGTCAGGTTGCGGTCAGAAGGCGAAGCTGCCGCCGCTCGCCGCGGAGGCGGTGCTGCTCGCGTTTGGCGACAGCTTGACCTACGGCACCGGCGCGAACGAGGACGAGAGCTATCCGGCACAGCTTGCGCGCCTGGTCGGCCGGCGCGTGGTGCGCGAGGGCGTGCCCGGCGAAGTGAGCGCAGCGGGTCTGGCGCGCCTGCCCGCGGTACTCGAGGCGCACCGGCCGGCGCTGCTGCTGCTGTGCCATGGCGGCAACGATTTCCTGCGCCGCCAGCCCAAAGAGCAGGCGGCGCAGAACGTGCGCGCGATGATCCGCATGGCGAAGGAGCGGGGCGTCGAGGTGCTGCTGATCGGTACGCCCGAGCCCGGATTCACTCTCACGCCGCCCGCGTTCTACGCCGAGATCGCGAAGGAATTCGGCATCCCCTACGAAGGCGATGTCATAGGCAAGATCCTCAAGGACGGCAGCCTCAAGTCCGACCAGATCCATCCCAACGCCCAGGGCTACCGGCTGATGGCCGAGCGCGTCGCGGAACTGCTCAGGAAGTCGGGCGCGATCTGAATCGCCGCGCGAGCAGCCCCTCCCGGCGCAGGCGCGCCACGTCCTCCGGCCGGTCGACGTCCCACACGCTGCGCAATTCCTCCCAGCGCCAACCCAGGCGCGCGAGTCGCTGTCGCGTCTGCGCGAGGACCGAGGGCTCGCCCCAGTCGATACCCTTGAACAGGCGCCGCGAATTGCGCCGCAGCCCGATCAGCGCGTAGCCGCCGTCCTCGGCGGGCGAGAGTACGGCGTCCATGCCGCCGCGCAAGGCGCGCGCCGCAGCACGCAGGTCCGCGGGCGTAAGCGCCGGGCAGTCGCTGCCGATCAGGATCGCGCTCCGGTGCTGCTTCAGGACGAGCGCGAAGGCGCGATGCATGCGTTCGCCGAGATTGCCGCGGCCCTGCGAACGCAATTGATAGCCGGCGGGAAGGCTCTTCAGCTTTCCGGCCGAAAAGAGCCATTTCGAGTCGAAGCCCGCCAGGCTTGCGGTCCGAAGCGTGTTCGCGATCATCCGTTCGTAGAGGCGCGCCGCGCCTTTCTCGCCCAGAAGAGGCGCGAGGCGCGTCTTCACCCGCCCGGGCTGCGGGGCGCGGGCGAACACCACCAGCGCCGCCTCAGGCCAGCCTTGCATAGCGCCGCGCAAGCTCGTCCGGCGCTGCGCCGAAGTAATAGGCGAGGCGCAGCCGCCACATGAGGAGCACCGTGCGCAGCACGCCGTTGCGCTCCCAGCGCCTGCCCGAGGTGCGCGCCCGCGCGCGCAGGCAGGCTGGCGGCGAGCGCCTTTTCATCGACTTGCTGAAGGCGATATCCTCCATCAGCGCGATCTCGGGGAAGCCCGTGAACGCGGCGCGGCGCACGAAGATCGCCTGGTCGCCGGTGGCGATGCCGGTCAGCCGCGAGCGCCAGTTCGTGAAGAACGCCACGACGGAGAGCAGCGGCGAGCGGCCTTCGATCGTGACGTCGAATCGCCCCCAGGGTCTTTCTTCCAATGCATTCAGGACCAGATGATCTGCGCGATCGGGAAGCACTGTATCGGCATGAAGAAACAACAACGCCTGGCCGGTCGCCGCGGCGGCGCCCGCGTTCATCTGCCGCGCGCGGCCGCGCGGCGCGACCAGCACGCGGTCGACGAGCGGCGCCGCGAGCTCGCGCGTGCCGTCCTCGCTGCCGCCGTCGGCGACGATCACTTCGTGGCCGCGCGCGCGCAGCGGCGCGAGCGCAGTCAGCGCCTGCGCCATGACCGCGGCCTCGTCAAGTGCCGGGACGACGATCGAGAGCTTCATCAGCGGGCGTCGTTGATCGACCAGTCGTATTCGAGGTGCGCGATCGGCGCCTTGCCTTGCGCGATCAGCTTCTGCTGCGCCGGGTCATCTGCGAGCAGCTTCGCGTAGCTGGCGAAATAGCGCGCGCGCGGCTCGAAATCCTCCCCGTACCAGTCGAAGATCTTCGACACATCGAGCCGGCCGCCCGCGAAGCGATTGCGGCTCCGGTCGGAGAGGAAGCGCGCCGCCTGCTCTTCCAGCTGGCGCTCGAGCTGCTCGGCGACATAGGCTTCCTCGCGCAGCATCGGGCAGCCGATCGCGGCGCAGTTGAGCGCGTAGTGCACGCGCGGCTCGTCATAGGCGCCTTTCCGGCGCAGGGTCTCGTGCTCGATGGCATCGAGGCTGAACTTGCGGCCGAGCAGCGTGAAGAACTCGTCCTTGAACGGGTTGCCGAAGAGCTTGCCGAAGTCCCAGATCGACCTGATGTCCGGGTAGCGGGTCAGGATCTTCGCCACCGTGAACGCGTTGTAGGCGTTGATCAGGAAGGCCATCCTGCGCGGCTTGCTCCAGGAATTGAATTCCTGCTCCTTCACGCCGGAGAGCAGATCCAGGTAACCCTTGAACGCCGCCCGGTCCCTTGCCATCTCCGCGTAGCGCAGCTGCGAAGCCTTGCCGCCCTCGATGAGCACGACGTGCTTCTTCAGCAGCGCGTCCCAGGCCTTGTGGGAATGGTCAAAGCCCTGGGCGCTCGCGTTGAAAGCAAGAAATGCAAGCCCGATCAGAAGCGGCTTCATCAACCCCTCATCCAGGCATGGAAGCGCTCGACCTGCCGCAGCAGTCCCTGCGGCGCGTGCGCCTTCTTCCACGCGCCGGCGGCGTACTTGTTGGCTTCGGCGAGCGTCGGGTAGATATGGATGGTGCCGAGAATCTTGTTCATGCCGAAGCCGTGCCGCATCGCCGCCACGTACTCCGCGAGCAGGTCGCCGGCGTGCTCGCCGGCAATGGTGGCGCCGAGGATGCGGTCCTTGCCCGGCACCGTCAGCACCTTGACCATGCCGTGCGCCTCCTCGTCGGCGATGGCGCGATCGAGGTCGTCGATACCGTAGACCGTCACCTCGTAGGGAATGTTCCGCTCCTTTGCCTCGAGCTCGTTCAAGCCGACGCGGGCGACTTCGGGGTCGGTGAAGGTCGCCCAGGGAATCACCGAGTAGTCGGCGCGGAACTTCCTCAACCCGCCGAACAACGCGTTCACCGACGCATACCAGGCCTGGTGCGAGGCCGTATGGGTGAACTGGTAAGGTCCCGCAACGTCGCCGCAAGCGTAGATGTTGGGATAGATCGTCTGCAGGAACTCGTTGGTCTCGACGGTGCGCGCGCGCGTGGTGCCGATGCCCAGCTCCTCGAGGCCGAAGCCCCGGGTGCGCGCCACTCTGCCGACGGCGCAGATGAGCGCGTCGAACTCGATGCGCACTTCCCCGCCCTCGGCCTCGCACAGCAGCAGCTTGCGCCCGTTCTCGACCAGGAACTGCTTCGCCTGGTGGCCGGTGCGCACTTCGATGCCGTCCTCGCGGAAGCGTTGCGCAACCAGCGCCGAGAACTCGGGATCCTCGCGCGGCAGGATGCGCGGCAGCATCTCGACCTGCGTCACGCGCGAGCCCAGGCGCGCGAAGGCCTGCGCCAGCTCCGAGCCGATGGGGCCGCCGCCGAGCACGAGCAGCCGGGGCGGCAGCTTGCGCAGCCGCCACAGGTTCTCCGAGGTGAGGCAATCGACCTTGTCGATGCCGGCAATCGGCGGCACGAACGGCTCGGCGCCGGTGGCGATCACGATCGAGCGCGTCGTCAGGCGTCGCGTCGCGCCGTCGTGCAGCCGCACCTCGACTTCCCAGGGCGAAACGATCTTCGCCTCCCCCGCGATGCACTCCACGCCCAGCGCGCGGTAGCGCTCCACGGAGTCGTGCGGCTCAACCGTCTTGATCACGCGCTGCACGCGCTGCATGACGTCCGCGAAGTCGAATTCGATGTGCGCTGCCTTCATGCCAAGCAGATTCGCCTTCTTTGCCTGGGCGACGAACTTGGCAGAGCGAATCAGGGCCTTCGAGGGGACGCAGCCGGTATTCAGGCAGTCGCCGCCCATCTGGTGCCTCTCGACCAGGGTGACGCGGGCGCGTACGGTGGCGCCGATCAGCGCCGAGACCAGCCCCGCCGAGCCGGCGCCGATGACCACCAGGTTGCGCTCGAAGCGCGCCGGCTTGACGCCGACCCAGCGCGCATAGATTCGCCGTGCTCTTACCGCATCGATTATTCTCTTAGCGATCAAGGGGAAAAATCCCAGCAATAGAAATGCGATCCAGAGTTCCGGTTTCAATATCCCCGACGCCGACTCGATCGCCGCCAGTTGCGTCCCGGCGTTCACGAACACGATGGTCCCGGCGAGCATTCCGGCCTGGCTGACCCAGTAGAAGCGCCAGGCGCGGATCGGGGTCAGGCCCATCGCCAGATTGATGGCGAAGAACGGGATCGCGGGAATGAGCCGCAGCGTGAACAGGTAGAACCCGCCCTCGCGCTCGACTCCTTCATTGATCGGGCGCAGATACCTGGAGAATCTCTGCTGCACCCAGTCGCGCAGCAGGAAGCGCGCGGCGAGGAAGGCGAGCGTCGCGCCGATCGACGAGGCGAAGGAAACGATCACCGTGCCCCACAGCAGGCCGAAGATCGCGCCGCCCACCAGCGTCATCACCGCCGCCCCGGGCAGCGACAGGCCGGTGACGGCGATGTAGACCAGAAAATAGCCGAGCGCGGTCTGCCACGCATGCGCCGCGTAATACTCCTGCAGCGCGGCCTGCTGCGCCTTCATGTTCTCGAAGCTCAGGTAGCGATGGCCGCCGAGCGCGAAGAACGCCGCCGCCAGCACGGCGATGAGCGCGACGAGCGCGAGCCGCGACCTGCTCATGCCGCGCGTCGCGCGAGCGGCAGCTCGTAGTCGGGGCCGCCGGCGATGCGCCGGTGGTAGGACTGGTGGGCGTCCGACCCCGGCGGCCAGAGCGCCAGGAAGCGCCGCTGCCAGGCGGCATGGTCGTAGTCGATCGGCCGCGCCTCGACGTGCAGGCGCCCGGCACGCGCGCCGTAGAGCGCTCCCCCGGCGGGCCTGACCGAGATGCGCGTCGCCACGCCGTAGCGCGTGGCGCGGAAATTCGGCATCCCCGCCGCGCCGTTGTTGACGACGATGCGCCCGTCGGCGAACGACTGCAGCACCGGCAGGCAGCTGTGGCTCGAGGCGAACACGCGCACGTTGGCGGCCGCGAGGGATTCCTGCGCCGCCGCGCGCCCCGGCGCGCAGGCAAGAACCTCCTGCGAGAAACCCCAGCCCGCAAGGGATTGCGCATCACCGTGCACAATGCCCACGCGCTCGCCGCCCACCTCGGCGACGAGGTACATGGGCAACGCCTTCAGCCGTTGAAGTTCCGTAGAAAAATTCCTTGCCACCTTTCGCAGCCGTTCGATTATCTGATTCGAGTGCTCAACCACTTTGTCGCCTACGAACTCCGGGTAGGCGCATCCGCAGCCCGCGCCCTCGGCAGGATCCGCGAGCTCGGTCTCGACGTTGCCGCGCAGCGCGACGTGCCCGAGCACGAGACGATTGATGGTCGAGAAACAGGCCGGTTCGGCGTCGAACCAGTGGAAATCGCCGTTGCAGACCAGCGCCTTGTCGCCCTGCTCCGCCTCGTAGAGCTCGAGCAGACGCTGGAGCGCCTCGGCGTTTCCGTACAGGCCGCCGGCGATCCAGAGCGTGTCCGCGCGCAGCGACGCCGGAGCCGACAGCGCCGCGGCGCCGTAGCGGTAGCCGATCGGGCAGCCGCGCCCCGGAGCTTCAGCCGCCGAGCGCGCCGCCACAGGAAGAACCTTGCCCCGCGGTGCAGCCGTAGCAGTGATCGCGCACCGCGATCGGATTGCCCTGCAGCTCGCGCCCGATCAGCTCGCCGAGATGGGTGCGCTTGCGGCCGTGCGCCGCGCCCTCCATCCGCAGCGGCAGGTCCAGCATCTGATTGAAGTCGCAGTCATAGACGTAGCCCTGCCAGTCCACCGACAGCAGGGTCCGGCACATCACGCCCTCAAGATTCTCGTCGCGGTGCGCGCCGTGCAGCAGCGCCATGTAGCTGTTGAACTGGCCCTTGGAGATCAGCATCGAGCCGAAGCGCTGGATCGGCATGTTGGCGAGCGTGAAAAGGCGGTTGAAGAGCACGCCGTGCTGCTCGCCGAGGACGCGCCTGTAGTCCGCTTCCAGCTGCTCCTGGGGCGGCGGCAGGGTGGGGCCCTGGGGGTTGTAGACCAGGTTCAGCTCGAGCCCGCTGCCGGGGGCGCCGTAGCCGAGCGCATTCAGCTTCCTCAGGCCGCGAATGCTGCGCTCGTACACGCCCGCCCCGCGCTGGCGATCGACCAGCTCCTGCGTGTAGCACGGCAGGGAAGCGATGATCTCGACGCGCTCGCCGGCGAGAAATTGCGCCAGGTCCTCCTGGCCCGGCTCCTCGAGGATGGTGAGGTTGCAGCGGTCGATGACCTGCACGCCCAGCTCGCGCGCGCGCCGCACCAGCTCGCGGAAGTTCGCGTTCAGCTCCGGCGCGCCACCGGTGATGTCCAGCTTCCTGATCTTGGCGACGCTGAGAAACACCAGCACGTCGGCGACCGTGTCGCGCGCCATCTCCTCGCGGCGCGTCGGGCCGGCATTGACGTGGCAATGCAGGCAGCTCTGGTTGCACCGGTAGCCGAGATTCACCTGCAGCGTTTCGAGCCGGGCGCGTCGCAGCGCCGGGAAGCCGAAGCGCCGCATCAGGGGCAGGGTCGCGTGCATTGCTGGTCCTCGTGCGTGCGGGATGCAGTTCCCTCAGTCGTACCGGCCGCCGGCGAACTTACAGCAGATTGGCGGCGCGCTGCGATTGCTCGTCGATCAGCTGCAGCAGCCGCCCGCTGGTCGTGCGCAGCCGCTGCGACAGCATCAGCACCAGCTCCATCAGGATCTTGGCGCCGAGCATCGGCTGCTCGACGATGATGCGCGCCAGGTTCTCGCGGTCGAGCACCGCGACCAACGCCGGCTCGATCGCCACGCAGGTTGCGAAGCGCGGCTCGCCGTCGATCATCGACATCTCGCCCAGCGTCTTGCCGGCCTCGACCGTGGCGATCGCCTGCGGCTTGTTCCAGCGATCGAGCTTGTGCACCTCGACCCTGCCTTCGATCAGCATGAGCATGAAATCTCCGCCCTCGCCCTCGCGGATAATCTCGGCGCCGGGCGGCGCCTGGTAAACGTCCATGAAATGCGCCAGCAGACGCACCTCGGCAGGAGAGAAGTTCTCCAGCAGGTCGCACTTCGGGATCAACGCGTGGATCTGCGGCGAGAACTTGGTCGCGTCCCCGAGGTGCTCGAGGTGGGCAAGGTGCGCTGGTCGGTCGGCCATGGGATCGCGCTGTTGGCGTCGATTCTAGCCGATCAACCAGAGCACGGTGGCGACCCAGCCGGCGACTGCGGCGGCGAGCAGTGGATCGCGCAGCAGCTCGTCCGCCGGATCGCCGCCGCCACCGCGGAAGCGCAGCCGGTAGAGGTAGCGCAGCGTGCCGAGCAGCACCCAGGGCACCGTCAGCACCAGGCTGCGCGTGCCGTGCAGCAGCGCGGTTTCGGCGGCGAGCGTATACCAGGTATAGACCGCCACCATCCCCGCCGCGCACAGCGCGATCGCCTTGTCCAGGAATCCGGCCGAATAGCTCTCGAGCACGGTCCGGTGCTGGCCGGCGTCGGCGGCCAGGCGCCCGATCTCGGCGCGCCGCTTGGCGAAGCCGAGGAACAGCGTCAGCATGAACCCGCAGGCGAGCAGCCAGCCCGAGGGCTCGATGCCGATACCGGTCGTGCCGGCGAGCAGCCGCAGCATGAACCCCGCGGCGATCGAGACCACCTCGAGCACGGCAACGCGCTTCAGGCCGAGCGTATAGGCCGCGCTCAGGCCGAGGTAAGCCGCGACGATAGCGGCGACGCGCCAGCCCGCCCAGGCGGCGACGCCGAGCGCCGCCGCCGCGGCGAGTGCGGCGAGCGCCTGCGCCTCACGCGGCGTGACCGCCCCGCGCGCCACCGGCCGGCCGCACTTGTCCGGGTGATCGCGGTCCGACTCCGCATCGCGCGCGTCGTTGAACGCATACACCGCGCCGGAAGCGAGGCAGAAGGCCGCGGTCGCGGCAAGTGCCGCGGCGAGCGTCCCCGCATCGCGCCAGGCGTGACCGAAGACCAGCCCTACGAGCACGAAGGCGTTCTTCACCCACTGCTGCGGGCGCAGCAGCTGCGCGAGCGCGAGTGCCCGCCTCATGCCGGGAAGTAGCGCTCGAAGAAATAGCAGCGCCCGACCGGCAGCCAGCGCGGAATCCGGTAATAGCGGTCGCGGACTTCCGTCAGCACGCGCGCGCGGTAAGCCTCGTAGTCGAAGCCGCGGCCGAGCACCGCGTGGTAGGTGCCGCCGCCGAGCGCAATCTGCCGCACCTCGATTTCCCTGAAATACGGCGCGTAGTCCTGCGGCGGCGGCGGCGTGCGCCGCAGGATCACCAGGTCACCGCCGGCGTGCGCGCGCCAATCGGTGGCGATGTCGTCCTGGCGCGCATGCGAAGTGCCGCGGCCGAACACCGGGACCGGGCGCCGCGCGTGATAGGCGAGCAGCGCCGCGGAGGCATAGCTGTCCGCGGCGAGGGTCCTGCCCGCGAGCTCGGGACCTGCGGCTGCCAGCAGCTCGGCGACGCGACCGGGGAATACCAGCCGCGCATAGAGGCGCGAGCTCTTCCAGGCCTCGAGCGGCAGCGCCGCGGCGATCGCGATCGCGAGTACGTGCAGCGCCGCGAACGCGGCGAAAAAGCGCACGCTCGGGACGAGCGCCCGGCGCTCGTGCGCGAGCGCGATGCTCAGCACCAGCGCGGGCAGGAACGACAGCAGCCAGTGCAGGCCGATGCGCTTCAGCGGGCTGAGCGCGGCGAACACCGCGAGCGGCACCAGCCAGGCGAGCAGCAGCGCGCGCCGCGCCGGATCGTCCCATCCCAGGCGGCGGTGCTCGCGCCAGGCGTACCACAGCAGCGGCGCTGCCAGGTAGGCGAGCGACGCGGCGTACAGCAGCGGCGTGCGCAGCGACAGGCCGGCGTCGTCGTGGCGGTTGACGGCGTTGAACATGACGTTGCACCAGCAGGCCTCGTAGTTCCAGTACAGGTTCACGAGCGCGAAGGGCAGCGCGCCGAGAAATACCAGAAAGAATGGCTTGAGATCTCCTCTTGTCAGGCAGTAAACGAAAAAAGCGAATCCAAGCAGAACGGCGAAATACTTCGAGAGAAAGGCAAGACCCAACAGAACGCCCGCGGCAATGAACCAGCCGCTCGACCCACGTTGCGCGCCGCGCACGAAAGCAAGCGTGGAGGCGGTCGAAAAGAGCACGAGCGGCGTGTCGGTGGTGATGAGGACGTTCCAGACATTCATCGGCACCAGCAGCACGGCGAGCCCGGCGAGGCTCGCAGTGGCCTCGTCGCGCGCGAACCAGCGGCCGAGCGCGGCGCGCACGCCGAGCGCGACCAGCGCCGGCGCGAGCACCGCGGGCAGGCGCAGCAGCCAGGCCGATTCCGAGATCGCGGCCAGCGGCGCCAGCAGCCAGCCGACCATCGGCGGGTGATCGTAGTAGCCGAGACCGGGCGCGCGGCCCCAGAGGATGAAATAGGCCTCGTCGGAGGTGACCGGCGCCGCGGCCGCGAGCCAGAGCCGGAAAGCGACCAGCGCCGCGAGCGCGAGATAGAAGCGGCCGCTCGAGCCGGGCCCCGTCAAGCGCGCTTGCCCTTGCCGGCGCGGCGGCGCCTCTTCACCGCCTGGGCGAGCGTGTCCAGGACCCCGACCGAGTCCTCCCAGCCCAGGCAGGGGTCGGTCACGCTCTGCCCGAACACGAGCGGCCTGCCCGGCACGAGCTCCTGCCTGCCCTCGACCAGGTTCGACTCGACCATCGCGCCGACGATGCAGCGCGCGCCCGCGGCGACCTGCGCGCCGACCGCGCCCGCCACCTCGGCCTGGCGCCGGTACTGCTTGGCGCAGTTGGCATGCGAGCAGTCGATCATCAGGCGGCAGGGAAGCTTCGACCTCGCCAGCTCCGCGCACGCCGCCTCGACGCTTGCCGCGTCGTAGTTCGGGCTCCTGCCGCCGCGCAGGATGATGTGGCAATCGTCATTGCCGCGCGTCTCGACGATCGATACCTGGCCGCTCTTGTGCACCGAGAGGAAGTGGTGCTTCTGGCGCGCGGCGAGGATCGCGTCGACCGCGATCCTGACGTTGCCGTCGGTGCCGTTCTTGAAACCGACCGGTGCGGAAAGGCCGGAAGCGAGCTCGCGGTGCACCTGCGACTCGGTAGTGCGCGCGCCGATCGCTCCCCAGGAGACCAGGTCGCCGATGTACTGCGGCGAGATCACGTCGAGGAATTCGCAGCCGGCCGGCACGCCGGTCTTGTTGATGCGCACCAGCAGGTCGCGCGCGATGCGCAGGCCCTCGTTGATGCGGAAGCTGCCGTTGAGGTACGGATCGTTGATCAGGCCCTTCCATCCGACCGTGGTGCGCGGCTTCTCGAAGTACACGCGCATCAGCACTTCGAGCTCGCCGGCGTGCTTTTTGCGCTGCAGCGCGAGCTTCTCCGCGTACGCGACCGCGGCCGCCGGGTCGTGGATCGAGCACGGCCCGATCACGAGCAGCAGGCGGTCGGACTGGCCGTGCACGATCTCGCGCAGGCGCCGGCGCGTATCCGAGATCAGCTTCTCGACCGCCGTGCCCTGGATCGGGAAGAAGCGGATCAGGTGCTCGGGCGGGGGCAGCGGCACGATGTTCTCGATGCGCTCGTCGTCGGTGAGCGAGGTCTTGTCGGCGGGCACGGGGCCGAGGAAGGAGTCGGTGGGCGTGGTCATGGGCTTGGCCTTGAGTCGATCATGCGCGCAAAAAAAAACCGCCAGGCTTGCGCGCTGGCGGTTTTTCGGGTTTTCGGGCGTGTGTCTAGCCGGTCCCTTCCGCCAGCAGGCAGGGGAAGAAGTAGAAGAAATAGAAGAACCAGCGGCTCATATGGCTGAATTGAAACATGGAATCGCGGTTCCTGTCCAATGGACAGGGCCGAAGGGCGGCCGCCGTTGGCACTCCCCCGCGCCCGCTGCCAAGCGCGCGATTTGCGGGGCGAAAACGATCATGCTACGGTCTTCGCCGTTCGGCCGATGATAAGAACGCAAGGAGGTCAAAATGTCGGCAAACGTTTCGCTGCCCGTCCCCTCGGCGCCGATCCCGGTCGCGGGATTCAAGGATGTCTACGACGTGTCCGCGGTCGAGAGGGCCCTGCATGAATTGCCGAATTCCGCCAGCGAGGCGCTGCGCGCGCTGTACGAGAAGATGCTGCGCCTGGGCGGCCAGCGCTTCGCGGTCAAGCCCTCGGCGCTGCCCGGCATGCACGAGCTGTTCGACGAGCTGCCCAATTTCGGCGCGGTGCTCGAGCACATCCGGCGCCAGCTTGCGCTGTGCGTGGATACGGAGGACGACGTCGAGCTGCCGCCGATCCTGCTGCTCGGCGAGCCCGGCATCGGCAAGACCCACTTCGCACGCCGCGTGTCGCAGCTGCTCGGCACCGGCTTCGGCTTCGTGCCGATGAGCTCGCTCACCGCGGGCTGGATCCTCTCCGGCGCCTCGTCGCAGTGGAAGAACGCCAAGCCGGGCAAGGTGTTCGAGACCTTCCTCAACGGCGAGTATGCCAACCCGCTGATCGTGGTCGACGAGCTCGACAAGGCAGCCGCCGAGGGCCAGTACGACCCGCTCGGCGCGCTCTACGAGCTGCTCGAGACGCAGACCGCGATGCGCTTCATCGACGAGTTTGCCGAGATCCCGATCGACGCCTCGGGCGCGGTGTGGTTCGCGACCGCGAACGACGCCTCGCGCATCCCGGACCCGCTGCTCAACCGCCTCAACGTCTACGAAATCGAGGCGCCCGACGCCGAGGGCTCGGCGCGCATCGCGCGCTCCCTGTACCGGGAAATCCGCGCAGCGCACGACTGGGGCAAGCGCTTTCCCGAGGCGCCTTCGAGCGGCGTGGTCGAGAAGCTCGCTGCGCTCACCCCGCGCGAGATGCGGCGCGCGGTGCAGGCTGCGTTCGGCAACGCCAAGGTCGCCGGCCGCGACGAGCTGCGTCCCGAGGACGTCGACGCGCAGCGCGGCGCGCGCAAAGCCCGCATCGGCTTCTAGCTCCCCAGGTAGATCCCGCAGGCGATCACCGAAACCCACAGCGAGAGCGACAGCGCGCGCATTGGAATCTAGATTCGCTGCTCAATCCAGCCTTTGACCGTCTGCAGCGCCGCCGGCAGCTTGGCCGGCTCGGTGCCGCCCGCCTGCGCCATGTCCGCGCGCCCGCCGCCCTTGCCGCCGACCTGCTGCGCGACGTAGTTCACCAGCTCGCCCGCCTGCAGCCTCGCGGTGAGGTCGGCAGTGACCCCGGCGATCAGCGACACCTTGCCTTCGCTCACCGTGCCGAGCACGATCGCGGCGCTCTTCAGCCGGCTCTTGAGCTTGTCGATGGCCTCGCGCAGGGTCCTGGCGTCCGCGCCGTCGATCGCGGCCGCGAGCACCTTGATGCCCTTCACCTCGACCGCCTGCGAGGCAAGGTCGCCGCCCTGGCCCGTGGCGAGCCGCGAGCGCATGCGCGCCAGCTCCTTTTCGAGGGACTTCTTCTCATCCAGCAGTGCGCTCACCGCCCTGTGCACCATGCCGGCGCCCGGCTGCGCGCGCACCTGCCTCGCGACCTCCCAGAATTCCTGCAACTGGTTGTTGATCATCGCCAGCGCATTCCCGCCGGTGGTAGCCTCGAGGCGGCGAATGCCGGCCGCAACGCCGCCCTCCGCATAGATCTTGAAAAGACCGATGTCGCCCGTGCGCGCGACGTGAGTGCCGCCGCAGAACTCGCGCGAGGAGCCGATGTCGAGCACGCGCACCTCCTCGCCGTACTTCTCGCCGAACAGCATCATCGCGCCCGATTTCTTCGCCTCCTCGACCGGCATGATCTGCGCGCGCGTCGGAGCGTTCTGCATGATTTCGGCGTTTACGCGCAGCTCGACCTGCCGGATTTCATCGTCGGTCATCGGCTTGTCGTGGGAAAAGTCGAAGCGCGTCTTGTCCGCATCGACCAGCGAGCCCTTCTGCTGCACATGGGCGCCCAGAACGTCGCGCAGCGCCTTGTGCATGAGGTGGGTCACGGAGTGGTTGCGCATGGTTCGGCCCCGCAGCGCCGTATCGACGCGCGCCTCGACCTTGTCGCCCGCCTTGAGCGTCCCGGTCCTGAGCACGCCCTGGTGGCCGAAAACCTCGGCCTGGATCTTCTGCGTGTCCTCGACCGCGAAGGTGCCCGCGCTGCCGACGATCTCCCCGCGGTCGCCCACCTGGCCGCCGGATTCGGCGTAGAACGGCGTCTGATCGAGCACGATCGTGCCCGACTCGCCGCTCCTCAGCGCCTCGACCTGCGCGTTGTCGCGATACAGGGCCACGACCCTGGCGTTGACGCTCAGCGCGTCGTAGCCGCGGAATTCCGTCTTGCCGCCCGAATAGTCCAGGCCCGCCGCCGACGCGAACTTGCTTGCCGCGCGCGCGCGCTCGCGCTGCTGGCCCATCGCCGCCTCGAAGCCGGCGAGGTCGAGGCTCACGCCGCGTTCCCGGCAGATGTCGGCGGTGAGGTCCACCGGAAAGCCGAAGGTGTCGTAGAGCTTGAACACCGTGTCGCCGTCGAGCAGCTTCTCGCCCGAGGCGAGCGCGCCCTCGAGCACGCCCATGCCGTTCTCCAGCGTTTCGGCAAACCGCTCCTCTTCCTGCCTCAGGACCTGGGCAGTCCTTTCCATGGCACGGCGCAGCTCCGGATAGGCGTCGCCCATCGCCTCGTCGAGGTCCGCCACCAGGCGAAAGAAGAAAGGCTGCTTCTGGCCGAGCTTGTAGCCGTGGCGGATCGCGCGCCGGATGATGCGCCGGAGCACGTAGCCGCGACCCTCATTGCCGGGGATGACGCCGTCGACGATCAGGAACGCGCAGGCGCGGATGTGGTCGGCGATGACGTTCAGGGAGGGGTTTTTAAGATTGGATTGTCTGGTTTCCCTGGCGGCAGCACGAATCAAATCCTGAAACAAATCGATTTCATAATTCGAGTGCTTGCCCTGCAGCACCGCGGCGATGCGCTCCAGCCCCATGCCGGTATCCACGCAGGGCCTGGGCAGCGGCGTCATCACGCCTTTTTCATCGCGGCTGTACTGCATGAACACCAGGTTCCAGATCTCGATGTAGCGGTCGCCGTCGGCCTCGGGCGAGCCCGGCGGCCCGCCCTCGATGCCGGGGCCGTGGTCGTAGAAGATCTCGCTGCAGGGGCCGCAGGGACCGGTGTCGGCCATCTGCCAGAAGTTGTCGGACTGGAATTTCGCGCCGCCGGGCTTGTCGCCGACGCGGATGCAGCGCTCCGCGGGCACGCCGATCATGCGGGTCCAGAGCTCGTAGGCCTCGTCGTCGGTCTGGTAGACCGTGGTCCAGAGCCGCTCGGGCGGCAGCCGGTAGATCTCGGAGAGCAGCTCCCAGGCGAAGCGCACCGCGTCCTTCTTGAAATAGTCGCCGAAGCTGAAGTTGCCCAGCATCTCGAAGAAGGTGTGGTGGCGCGCCGTATAGCCGACGTTCTCCAGGTCGTTGTGCTTGCCGCCGGCGCGCACGCATCGCTGCGACGTCGTGGCGCGCGCGGTGGCGCGCCTTTCCCTGCCGAGAAAGACGTCCTTGAACTGCACCATGCCCGAGTTGACGAACAGCAGCGTCGGATCGTTCTGCGGCACGAGCGGGCTCGAGGGCAAGATGGCGTGGCCCTTCGACTTGAAATACTCGAGGAAGCCCGCGCGAATCTCGGCCGATTTCATCCAGCCGTCATTCTACGGGATGGGGGCGCGGCGCCCGGGCGCCGCGCCGGTCCCGCGCTCAAGCCGCGAGTCGCCCGTACTTGACCAGCCGCGCGCGCACCCCGGTCTGGGTGCGCTGGTGCGCGGCGGCGAGCTCGACCAGCCCGCGCCCGGCATCGAAGCCGGAGAGCAGCCTGCGGTCCTCGTCCTCGGTCCACGGCTCGCCGGTCTTGGCGGGCAGCTGCTGCTTGCGCCGCTCGAAGCGCTCGGCCTTCTCCAGCGCTTCGGCGGCCGCGTACAGCGCGCGCACGGTCTGGGCGCGCTGGTAGGCGCTCTCGGCCGGGAACACCTCGCCCGATTCCGGATCGACGCCGTTGGCGAGCGAGCGGATCACGCTCAATGCTTCCGCTTGGTTCATTCGTCTCACCCCCTTTCCGCCGCATGGGCGGCACGGAGATGAACGTTTGTCCAGTGCCGGAGGATGACCGCCCGGCGCGGCGCCGCGCGCCGTGCCGACCCCTCAGACCAGGGCGGCGGCGAGCGCCCCGGCGGCGAACAGCAGCCCCGAGATCGGCAGCGTGACGCGCCGCAGCTCGGCCGAGCCCAGCGTCGCGGCAATGCTGCTCTTCACCAGCGTATTGGCGAGCGCGGCGATGACGATGGCGCGCGCCGCGACCTCCAGGCTCTGCGCCTCGTTGCGCGCCTGATCGGCCATCGCCAGCGTGATCGCGTCGACGTCGCTCAGGCCGGCGATGCCTGCGGCAAGGTAGAGGCCGCCCTCTCCCAGGTAGACCTCGGCCGCCTTGGCGACGAATACCACCACGCCGAACAGCAGGCCGAACTTGATCGCCTCGTCCAGCTCGAAGGGGTTCTGGCCGGGCTGGACCTCGCCCCTTTCCCGCGCCCGGCGCCGGTGCCACAGCCAGACGCAGGCGCCCAGGCTCACCGCGCACAGCACGCCCATCGCCACCGCGAGGCGCGCGCCGAGCGGGCCGCTGATCAGCCAGGCCATGACGACGACACGGAAGAACATCACCGTCCACGCGAGCAGGATGCCGAGCGCGAGCGCCGGAGCGTCGGCGCCGGGCTGCCGGCTGCGCTGCGAGAAGCCGAGCGTCACCGCGGTGCTCGAGGCGAGGCCGCCGAGCAGTCCGGCGATGCCGATGCCGTGCTCGGCGCCGAGCGTCTTGATCAGCAGGTAGCTCGCGAAGTTGAGCCCCGAGATGAGCACCACCATGAGCCAGACCCGGTACGGGTTGAGAACGTCGAGCGGCGCGGGGCCGTAGTTCTGGTCGGGCACCAGCGGCAGGACGATGAGCGTGACGATCGCGAACTTGAGAGTCGCCTCGATGTCGGAGGTGTCGATGCGGCGCGCCAGGCGGTGCAGCCAGTCCTTGAGCGCGAGCATCAGCGCCATCGCCACCGCCACCCACGCCGCGACCTGCAGCTGCCCGCGCGCGCACAGCATGCCGAGCAGGAACGCGAGCAGCGCCGAGATCTCGGTGGCGATGCCGGTATCGCCGCGCAGCGACGTCAGCACATGCAGGCTGATGACGAGCGCGCCGACGGCGACGAAGACGGCGAGCGCCACCCACGCCATGCCGAGGTTCTGCTCCAGGTAGCCGGCGAGCGCGCCGGCGAGCGCGATGAGCGCGAAGGTGCGCACGCCTGCGCCGCCTTCCTCTCCCTTGGCGCGCTCGCGCTCCAGGCCGATCAGCACTCCGAGCCCGAGCGCGACCGCGAAGCGCAGGGCGAGATGCGGGTCTTCCATGGCACCTGCGAGCCCGGGACGCGCGTCAGCCGGCCGGCTTGGCCGCGCCCGCAGTCTCGCGCCGCGCCTCGACCAGCTGCTTGGCGATGCGGGGCAGCACCCGCTCGGCCTCCTCGATGACCTTGGCGGCGGACCCCACCAGCAGCGGATCGGGCGCGCAGGCGATCTCCGGATTCTTGTCGGGGTACTCGAGCAGGGTCAGGAAATGGCGCAGGCAGTTGACGCGCGCCCGCTTCTTGTCGTCGGACTTGATCACCACCCAGGGCGCGTCGGCGGTGTCGGTGTGGAAGAACATGTCGCGCTTCGCCTCGCTGTACTGGTCCCAGCGGTCCAGCGACTGGATGTCGAGCGGCGAGAGCTTCCACTGCTTGAGCAGGTCGTCGCGGCGCGAGATGAAGCGGCGCATCTGCTCCTGACGGCTGACCGAGAACCAGTACTTGGTGAGCCGCACGCCGCTATTGACGAGCATGCGCTCGAACTCCGGGCACTGGCGCAGGAATTCGAGATACTCCTGCGCGCTGCAGAATCCCATCACGCGCTCGACGCCGGCGCGGTTGTACCAGGAGCGGTCGAAGAACACCATCTCGCCGTGCGTCGGCAGATGCTCGATGTAGCGCTGGAAGTACCATTGCCCGCGCTCGCCATCCGAGGGCTTGTCGAGCGCGACGACGCGCGCGCCGCGGGGGTTGAGGTGCTCCATGAAGCGCCGGATCGTTCCGCCCTTGCCCGCCGCATCGCGGCCCTCGAACACCGTCACGATGCGCTGGCCGCTCTGCTTCACCCACTTCTGCACCTTGAGCAGCTCGATCTGCAGCGCGGTCTTCAGGGTCTCGTATTCGCGGCGCCGCATGCGCGCCGGATAGGGGTAGTCGGCCGGCAGCGGCGCGCGCGTGCTGTCCTCGTGCGAGCCGTGGCGCGCCAGCGCCACCCTTACCGCGGTCGGCGCCTTGCTGATGGCGAGCACCGAGGCGGCAGCCGCCTGGCGATCGGCCTTGGTCGGCAGGCGCCTTTTTTTCGCCTTGGGCGGTCCGGCGCCCGCTTGGACCTTCGGATCTTCGTTCATGGAATCGGGTTTCCAGATGCTGCGGATGAGCCGCAGCATAAAGGCAGGATAGAGCCGCCGGGACCCCGATTATTTGCGATAGGTCAATCGATTTCGTCTTTTGCGGCGCGATCGCCCAGGGCGCAGCGGATGGTTTCCCCGGAGAAACCGCGGCCGTGAAGAAAGCGGGCGCGCCGTGCGCGCTCCTCGCGCGTGACGGCGGGCGTGCGGTATTTGCGTTCGAGGATCGCCTTTGCCCGTTCCAGCTCGCCAGCGGACGAAACCAGATCGACCACGTCCGCGGCAACGCCCTTCGCCCTCAGGTCATGGCGGATTTTCGCCGCGCCGTACTTGCGCGATAGCCAGCGCGCGCGTTCCTCGGCGTAGCGTTCATCCGAGAGTTGTTTTTTCTCGACGAGATTTTTCAGAATCTCATCGAGAACCGTTTCCGACTCGGCATGCAAGGCGAGCTTGCGGGAGAGCTCGTCCCGCGAGTGCTCGCGGCGCGCGAGCAACCGCAACGCCCGCGCCCGGAGCTCTATGGCGGTGTCAGGCCGCTCTTTCACCCACGCTTGCGGGTCGGCAACTGCTCGACTTTCTTGTCGTCCGCTGCCGCGGGCTCCGCCGCTGCCGGCGCCGCCGCGGGCACCCCCGCTTTCTCGCGGATCTTCTGCTCGATCTCGCGTGCCATGGCGGGATTTTCCTTGAGGAAGTCGCGCGAATTGTCCTTGCCCTGGCCGAGCCGGTCGCCGTTGTAGATGTACCAGGCGCCCGATTTCTCCAGCACGCCGTGGTTGACGCCGAGCTCGAGCACCTCGCCCTCGCGCGAGATGCCCTCGCCGTACAGGATGTCGAACTCGGCCTGGCGGAACGGCGGCGCGACCTTGTTCTTGACGATCTTGACGCGCGTCTCCGAGCCGGTCACCTCGTCGCCCTTCTTGATCGAGCCGATGCGGCGGATGTCGATGCGCACCGAGGCGTAGAACTTGAGCGCGTTGCCGCCGGTGGTGGTCTCGGGATTGCCGAACATGACCCCGATCTTCATCCGGATCTGGTTGATGAAGATGACCAGCGTGTTGGTACGCTTGATGTTGGAGGTGAGCTTGCGCAGCGCCTGGCTCATCAGCCGCGCCTGCAGACCCATCTGCGGTTCGCCCATCTCGCCCTCGATCTCCGCTTTCGGGGTAAGCGCGGCGACCGAGTCGATGACGACGACATCGACCTTGCCCGATCGCACGAGTGACTCGACGATTTCAAGCGCCTGCTCGCCGGTGTCCGGCTGTGAGATCAAAAGTTCCTCGATTTTCACTCCGATTTTTTTCGCGTATTCCGGGTCGAGCGCATGCTCGGCGTCGATAAACGCGCAGATGCCTCCGGCGCGCTGGGCCTCCGCGATCACGTGGAGGG
>JACOVA010000058.1 GCA_016177575.1 Betaproteobacteria bacterium | reverse complement strand
GGACAACCAGGAGGAGTCGAAGGTGGCGATGGTGTTCGGCCAGATGAACGAGCCGCCCGGCAACCGCCTGCGCGTGGGCCTCACCGGCCTCACCATGGCGGAGTACTTCCGCGACGAGTGGCGCGACATCCTGCTGTTCATCGACAACGTCTACCGCTTCACGCTCGCGGGCACCGAGGTCTCGGCGCTGCTCGGGCGCATGCCCTCGGCGGTCGGCTACCAGCCTACGCTCGCGGAAGAAATGGGGCGCCTGCAGGAGCGCATCACCTCGACCAAGGTTGGCTCGATCACCTCGATCCAGGCCGTGTACGTGCCGGCCGACGACCTGACCGACCCGTCTCCGGCGACCACTTTCGGCCACCTCGACGCGACCGTGGTGCTCTCGCGCGACATCGCCGCGCTCGGCATCTACCCGGCGGTCGACCCGCTCGATTCGACTTCGCGCCAGGTCGACCCGAACACGATCGGCGAGGACCATTACACCACCACGCGCGCGGTGCAGGCGACGCTGCAGCGCTACAAGGAACTGCGCGACATCATCGCCATCCTCGGCATGGACGAGCTCTCGCCCGAGGACAAGCTCGCGGTGTCCCGCGCGCGCAAGATCCAGCGCTTTCTTTCGCAGCCGTTCACGGTGGCGCAGAACTTCACCGGCACCCCCGGCAAGTACGTCTCGCTCAAGGACACGATCAAGGGCTTCAAGATGATCGTCAACGGCGAGTGCGACGCACTTCCCGAGCAGGCGTTCTACATGGTCGGGCCGATCGAGGAAGCGATCGAAAAGGCGAAGACCCTGCAGTAGGAGAGCACACCGCCCCATGGCCGCGCCCACCATCCACGTCGACGTCGTCAGCGCCGAGGAGTCGATCTTCTCCGGCGAGGCGGAGTTCGTCGTCCTGCCGGGCGAGGCGGGCGAGCTCGGCATCTATCCGCGCCACACGCCGCTCATCACCCGTATCCGGCCCGGCGCGGTTCGCATCCTGCCGGCGGGCGGCGGCGAGGAGCAGCTGATCTTTGTCGCCGGCGGCATTCTCGAAGTGCAGCCCAGGGTGATCACGGTTCTCGCCGACACCGCGATCCGCGGCCACGACCTGGACGAGGCGAAAGCTAACGAAGCCCTGCAGCGCGCCGAGGAAGCGCGCAAGAGCGCCAAGGACAAGCAGGAGATCGCGGTGGTCGAGGGCGAGCTGGCGATGCTCGCCGCGCAGCTCGCCGCGATCCGCAAGCTCAGGAAGAAATAGCGCGAATTCCCGGAACGGACGCCAACGACAGGAGGAGGATGACCATGCGCAATCTCAAGCTTTTCGCGGCTGGCCTGGCGCTGCTGGCGGCGCTAGCGCCGGTCCAGGCGGCCGACTTCAGCGGCAAAACCATCGAGTTCGTCGTGCCGTTCCCGACCGCCGGCGGCTCGGACGTCTGGGCGCGCTTCTTCGCGCCGTTCGTGGCCGAAGCGCTGCCGGGCAAGCCGACGGTGGTGGTGAAGAACGTGCCGGGCGGCGGCTCGATCACCGGCACCAACCAGTTCGTCCAGCGCGCGCGGCCCGACGGGCTGTCCATCCTCGGCACCTCGGGGAGCACGCAGCTGCCCTACCTGCTCGACGACGCGCGCGTGCGCTACGAGCTGAAGGACCTGGTCCCGGTGCTGGTCTCGCCGACCGGCGGCGTGGTCTACGTGAACCCGTCGCTCGGCGCCAAGGACGCGCGCGACATCGGCAAGATGCGCGGCAAGAAGATGAAGTACGGCAGCCAGGGACCGACCTCGCTCGACCTCGTGCCGGTACTCGCTTTCGAGATCATGGGGCTTGACGTCGACCCGGTGTTCGGCCTGGCGCGCGGCCCCGCCCGCCTCGCTTTCGAGCGCGGCGAGTCGCTGATCGACTACCAGACCTCGTCCGCCTATCTGCGCAACGTCGTGCCTCTGATCAAGGCCGGCAAGGCGGTGCCGCTGTTCTCCTGGGGGGTGCTGAACGCCCAGGGCGAGTTCGTGCGCGACCCGACGTTCCCGGACCTGCCGCACTTCGCCGAGGCCTATGAGATCGCTTACGGCAAGAAGCCGTCGGGTACCGCCTACGAGGCGTTCAAGGCGTTCGTGGTGGCGGGCTTCGCGGCGCAGAAACCGATCTTCCTGCCCAAGGGCACGCCGAAGGACATCGTCGATGCCTACGTCCAGGCGCTCGACAAGGTGGTCAAGACGCCGGCATTCAAGGAGAAATCCGGCAAGGAGCTGGGCGACTACGAGCAGGCGGTCGGCCCGGCGGCCCAGGCGGCGATGAAGGTGGCGCTCACCATAGATCCCGCGGCCAAGGCGTGGGTGAAGGACTGGCTCGCGCGGCGCTTCGAGGTGAAGTTCGAGAAGAAGTAGCCCCCCCTTGCTCGACGTCGTCGGCGCGGCGCTGCTCAATGTCCTGAGCGGCACGCATCTCTTGTACATGCTGGTCGGCGTCGGCGTGGGCCTACTCGTGGGCATCCTGCCGGGGCTGGGCGGCATCGCCGGCATGTCGATCCTGCTGCCGTTCGTCTACGGCATGGATACGATCTCGGCGCTCGCGCTGCTGATCGGCCTGCTCGCGGTGGTGCCGACCGGCGACACGTTCACCTCGATCCTGATGGGCATTCCGGGAAGCGCCGCATCGCAGGCGACGATCCTGGACGGATTCCCGATGGCGAAGCGCGGCGAGGCGGCGCGGGCGCTTTCGGCCGCCTTCTTCAGCTCGATGGTCGGCGGCATCTTCGGCGCGCTGGTGCTCACCGGCTTCATCCTGGTCGCGCGCCCGGTGATTCTCGCGTTCTCGTCGGCCGAGCTCTTCATGCTGACCGTGCTCGGGCTGGGCATGGTGGGCGTGCTGTCGGGATCGAGCTTCGTCAAGGGGCTGCTCTCGTGCGCGCTCGGCCTGCTCATGGGCCTCGCCGGCGCCGCGCCCGCGACCGGGGAATGGCGCCTGGCGCTGGGCCTGGAGTACGTGGTCGACGGGCTGCCGCTGGTGGTGGTCGCGCTCGGCATATTCGCGATCCCCGAGATCATCGATCTCCTGCGCCGCAACACGGCGATCGCCGAAGTCGCCGCCCTCGGCCGCGGATGGCTGCAGGGCATTCGCGACACCCTGAGGGAGTGGGGCATCGTGCTGCGCTGCTCGGGGATCGGCTGCCTCATCGGCGCGATGCCGGGGCTCGGCGGCTCGGTGGCCGACTGGATGGCCTACGGCCACGCGGTGCAGATCGCGAAAGACAAGTCCCGGTTCGGCCGCGGCGACGTGCGCGGGGTGCTCGCCCCCGAATCGGCGAACAACGCGGTGGCCGGCGGCGCCCTCATTCCGACGCTTCTCTTCGGCATTCCGGGATCGGGCAGCACCGCGATCTTCCTCGGCGGCCTGGTGCTGCTCGGCATCCAGCCCGGGATCATGCTGGTCGAGACCCAGCTCGACCTCGTCTACACCATCATCTGGACGCTGGCGATCGCCAACATCGTCGGTGCCGGGCTCTGCTTCGGCGTTTCGCCGTTCGTGGCGCGCCTGACGACGCTGCCGTACACCTACGTCGCGCCGTTCATGCTGATGATCATCTTTTTCGCCGCCTACCAGGCGACCACCGATTGGGGCGACATCCTGGCGCTCATCGCGATCGGCGTGCTCGGCCTGTACATGCGCCGCTTCGGCTGGCCGCGCCCGCCGCTCATCATCGGCTTCGTGCTCGCCGATGGCGCCGAGAACTATCTCTACCAGGCGATCCAGTTCCAGGGCTGGTCATGGCTGTGGCGGCCGGGCGTGCTGATCATCGCGGCGATCACCATCGCCTCGATGTGGGCCGGCGCGCGCTACGGCCGCACCCCGATCGACGAGGGCGGGGCGAGCGGGCGGGTGCGCGATACGCGCTCGCAGTTCGTGTTCGCGCTGTTCATGGTCGCGGTATTCGCCTATGCGGTGGTCGACCTGCTGCGCTGGTCGTTCCTGGCGAAGGCCTTCCCGCTCGGCATCGCGCTCATCGCCCTCGCGGGCGCGGTTCTCGTCGCGGCAGTCATCTTGCGGGGGCCGAGCACGAGCCTGATGGTCTTCGATACCGAGGCCGACACTGCGCCCGGCACGGCTTCGCTCGCCCGCTACCTCTTGTGGCTCGCCGGGCTGCTCGGGGCGAGCGGCCTGTTCGGCTTCGTGATCGGCCTCGCCCTCTTCTTCGCGGCGTTCCTGCATTTCGAGGCGCGCTCGCCGCTCGCGCGCAACGGGCTCCTCACCGCCTCGGCGGTGGCGTTCCTCGCCGCGATGTCCTACACGTTCGTGCTGGACTTTCCGCGCGGCCTGCTGCAGCAGGTGGTGGAGATGCCCTGGCCGCTAAGGTGAGGCGCTCTGACCGGGCTACGTGGCGCTGTCGTCCCGCGGCGACAGCAGGAGATCACCTCTTAGCTTGCAAGGGCCCGGACACGGCGCTCGAGCGCTTCCATGCGCCGGTCGCGAATGCCCATTGCGCGCAGATGCGCGACCGTGTCGAAGAGGTAATCGCAACAGCGGCCGAGCGGCCCCGCGCCACTGGCCAGATAGCGGGCCATCGTCTCCTCGTCCAGGCCACCGCGGTAGCGCTCGTGCTCGAGATTGGCGGCGAAGGCGATGGCGTGCGCGGTGCCGCGGTCGGTGCGCGCCGCGACCCACACCGGGCGGTAGGCGCGCGTCAGCATCTCGCGCCGCCAGACGATGTCGAGCTCGGTTTCGACCGCGCCGGCATGCAGCCGATAGGCTACGCCATGGCAGCTGCCGCCGGGCTCGAGCGACATCATCAAGCCGGGCCGCTCCGGGCTGCCGCGCCCGGCGCGCGCGAGCAGGCAGAATTCGCGGTGAAAGCCGTGGATGCGTGCAGGGCGCCGCTCGGCGTAGCGCAGTGCCGGGTTCCACATCAGCGAGCCGTAGCCGAAAATCCACACTGCGCGCGGCCGCGGTGCGCAGGCGAGGACTTCGGCGACGTGCGCGCGGCGCTCCTGCGGCGTCATCAGGCGCACGCCGGGACCGAGCAGCCTGCGCGCCGAAGCGCGCAGCGTGCCGTTGAGCAGGCTCGCGCGCGTGATCTTGAGGGCGACCACGGTCGCGGACTTCAACCGCGAGGCGAAGCGTACGGCTCGTCCTCGGCGACGAACTCGGTCTCCTTGACCGCGTCCGCGCTCCAGGCCTTCACGCCCGCGGAATCGAGCAGTGCCTGCTGATAAACCCTGGCCGCGCCCTTCAGCTCCACGCCGTAGGTGACCAGGCGCGTCGCCACCGGCGCGAAGAAGGCGTCCGCCGCGCAGAACTCGCCGAACAGGTAGGGCCCGCCTCTGCCGTACCGGCTTCTCAAGTCACTCCAGAGAAATTCGATTCTGGAAATATCCCTGCCAACGCCCTCGTTCATGCCCTTGCCGGGATAGCGGCTGCGAATGTTCATCGGCATCGCGGCGCGCAGCGCGCGCAAGCCCGAGTGCATCTCGGCTGCGACGGAGCGCGCGCGGGCACGCGCTTGGGAATCGGCAGGCCATATGGCGTGCCCGGGGAACAGCTCGTGCAGCCGCTCGGCAATGGCCAGCGTGTCCCAGGTGGCGAAGCCCTTGCCGGGCTCACCTTCCCAGAGCACCGGCACGAGGCCGCTCGGCGAGAGCTGCGCGATGTTGTCCTTCCAGTCCTGCGACTCGAACTTGATCATGCGCTCCCGAAACGGAATTTCCCGTCCTCGCAGCAGCACCCAGGGGCGCATGGACCACGAGGAGTAGTTCTTGTTGGCGATGACCAGGGCGAGCGGGGCGAGCATGCCCCGCATTCTAGGCAGGTTTGCCCGAGGCCTGCGGGTGGGCGCCGATCGCGTACCAGTCGACGCGGCGGGTCGCGATCATCGCGAGGGCGAGGCAGACGAACACCAGCACCGAGCCCATGAGCAAGGCATGGTCCTCGGCCCTCAGGATCACATAGAGCAGGCCGTACAGCAGCGCGAGGGCGAGGCCAAACCCGACACCGCGGCGCGCGCTTCGCAGCGCGTAAGCCACGTAGTAGCCGATCAGCGCGACGCAGGCGAGCGCCGCGATCACATAGGCGAGCGCGAACCCCAGGTGCTCGGCAAGAGCGATGAGAAGCACGAAGAACAGGGCGAGCGCAAAGCCGACCAGGGCATATTGCACCGGATGAATCGCCAGGCGCTGCAAGACTTCAAACAGGAAGAAGGTCGCGAAAGTGAGGCCGATGAACAGGAAACCGTACTTCACCGAGCGCTCGACGGTCTGGTAGAGATCGACCGGCTGCACGAACGACACCGCCAGCGTATGCTGGTTGAAGGCATCGCACTGGCGCGACTGGACGCAGCGCCGGTGCAGCTGCGCCAGATTGGTGGCGAAGTGCGAAGTGCGCCAGCTCGCCGCGAACCCGTCGCCGGAGACCTTCGCTCCCGCATCGGGGAGAATGCGGCCGCCGAAGCTCGGATGCGGCCATTTCGAGGCGAGCGACACCCTGGTGCTCGCGCCGGCCGGGACGATGTCGAGCCGCTCGGTGCCGACGAGCGAAAATGCGAGGCGAAAATCGTGGCGCGCGGCCGTCTGCGCGTCGTTCGGGTCGAGCGGCGCAAGCTCGGCGCGTACGCCGTTGGGCAGGCCGACCGCCTCGATTCCGCCCGGCTGCAGCGCCGCTTTCGTGCCGTTCCATTCGAGCTGCACGTTGTCGCGGATGCCGCGCGTGTCCCGCATGCCGAGCACGAGCTGCGGGCGCCCGAACACCGGCACGGCGCCGCGGTTCGGCACGTCGAGCCCGGGGGGCAGCTTGAATGTTCCGTGCAAGACCGCATGCAGCGTGTAGACGTGCGCCTTGTACAGGCTGCGGTGCTTTTCCTGCAGATCGATGCTGCCTTCGATCGCGAGCGTGTCGGGCAGGAACGCGACTTGCCCGTGCTCGATTTTTTCCTTGCTTGCGATGCGCACGCGCCCGCTCTCGTCGGTGGTGGTGGTCGTCTCCACGACGCGGCGCGTCCAGGGCAGGACCAGCACCGGCCCGGCGATTCTTTGCGCCTCGCTCGAGCCGCGGGCGATTTCCGCGATGACCCGGTCGCGCACCTGCTTGCGCTCGGCCACCAGGCCCCGGATCATCTCCACCGGGATCTGCAGCAGCAGCGCGACCAGGCCGATCAGCGCGATTTTCCACAGCAAGGCCTTTTGCATCGTCGATCCCCCGGGGGCAGTCGCCCTTGCCGAAGCGGGCGGGCGTCGCCGGCGCCGTGTCCCGATCCTCCTTTCCGGGCCCGGCGCGCCCGCCGCCGCGGTTCGTCAGTTTCGTCTTGCCAATGCCGCGATCAGCCACGCTACGAAACGTTGCGCGCGGCTGCGGCGGCGCGCCGGAGCTGGCAGGGCGCACTCCACCCCCAGCGCGACATTTCCGTACCTCATGCCGCGAGCAGCATCGCGGCGCCCGCCAGCACGACGCTGACGAACAGCCCGACCGCCGCGGCAAGCACGACCTGGGCGGCGAGTTCGAGCGCGAACAGCTTCGACTTGCTCATGCGGGCTCTCCTTCTCGGTTGCCGACATTGAAGCGGCACAATCGGCCGCGCGCGGGCCGGCGCTGTGGCGCAACGGCGAAGAAAAATGGCGAAAAAATGGCAGCGGGCCTTCCGGTATAGTCGGGCGCATGCCCCGCCGCATCGCGATCGTCGAGGACGATGCCGCCATCCGCGCCAACTATGCCGAGGCGCTCGGGCGCCACGGTTACGACGTGTCCGCCTACCCCGGCCGGCGCGAAGCGATGGCGGCGCTGCGCGCCAGGCTGCCCGACCTGGCGATCATCGACATCGGCCTGGGCGACGAGGACGAGGGCGGCTTCGCGCTGTGCCGCGAGCTGCGCGCGCTCTCGGCGCAGCTGCCGATCGTGTTCTTGACCGCGCGCGACTCGGATTTCGACGTCGTCTCGGGGCTGCGCCTGGGGGCCGACGATTACCTGACCAAAGGGGTCAGCCTGCCGCATCTGATGGCACGCATCGGCGCCCTGTTCCGGCGCATCGACGCGCTCGCCGAGGCGAAGCCGGTCGAGGAGCGTATCGTGCGCGGCGCGCTCGAGCTGGATCTCAAGCGCTTCAGCGCGCAGTGGCGCAGCAGCGCGGTCGAGCTCACGCTGACCGAGTTCTGGATCGTGCATTCGCTGGTGCGCCACCCGGGGCACGTCAAGAACCGCGACCAGCTGATGCGCGACGCCGAGCTGGTGGTCGACGACGCCACGGTGACCTCGCATGTCAAGCGCGTGCGCGCCAAGTTTCTCGCCGTCGACCCTGCCTTCGACGCGATCGAGACCGTCTACGGCCTCGGTTACCGCTGGCGGGTCTAGGCCGGCGGCATTGCGCGGGTCGGCGCCGCAATGAGCCGCTTCCCCCTGCGCGCCAAGCTCGCGCTGGTCGCGCTGGCGCTGCTTGCGCTGCCGTGGGCCGGCTGGCGCTACGTGCGCGAGATGGAGCGCTTTCTCCTGGCCGCGCAGGTGGAGGCGCTCACGGCGACCGCGCGCGCGGTGGCGACCGCATTGCACGAGCGCCCGCAGCTGCTCGCCTACCGGGCGGGCAGCGAGTCGGACCTGCGCCGCGAGGCGGAGCGGGAGCTGCGGCGGCTGACGGGCGGCGTGATCGAGAGCGAGGAGCCGGCGCGCGAGCGCGCCGCAGATGCCGAGATCACGGCGATCCTCAAGGGCCTGGAGCGCAGCAATTCGCGCATCTGGGTGGTGAGCCGCGACTACCGGGTACTCGCGCTCGCCGGCAGCCTGAAGCGCGCCGATCCGGCCCCCGCCGGCGCCGCCGAGCGGGCGCTCGGCTGGCTGCTCGCCTCGCCGACCGAGGAGTTCGACGAGGCGATCGCGCAGGACGCGCTCGCCGCGGGGCGCGAGATCGCCTCGGCGCTTCAGGGCGCGGCTGCGACACGTGCGCGCAGGACGCGCGACGAGCGGGCAGTCGTGATGTCCGCTGCGCATCCGATCTGGGTGGGCGACGAGGTGCACGGCGCGGTGGTGGTCGAGGAAACGACCAACCGCATCGCTTCGCTGCGCAGCCAGGCGCTCGAGCGGCTGCTGGTGGTGACGCTGACGCTGTTCGCGCTGGTCGGCGCGGTGCTGTTCTGGTTCGCGACGCGCATCTCGAACCGCATCCGGCGCCTGAGCGACGAGGCGGAGGCGGCGATCGACGCGCGCGGGCGTGTGACGAGGCTCACCACCGCCTCGGACGCGGGCGACGAGATCGGCGACCTCTCGCGCAGCTTCACCACCGTGCTGGGGCGCCTGGCGCGCTACAACGCCTACCTGGAGGCGCTTGCCGGCCGGCTTTCGCACGAGCTGCGAACGCCGGTCGCAGTGGTGCGCTCCTCGCTCGAGAATCTGCACGCCGCGCGCAGCACCGAAGAGGTGCGCACCTACGTCGCGCGCGCCGAGGACGGGCTGGCGCGGCTCGCCACCATCCTCGCGCGCATGACGGAAGCGAGCCGCCTCGAGCAAAGCCTGTCGGCGGCGACGCGCGAGCGCTTCGACGCGGCGGCGCTGGTGCGCGGCTGCGTCGAGGGCTACCGCATGGCCTACGGGCCAAGGCGCTTCGAGCTCGCCTTGCCCGCCGAGCCGGTGCCGCTGCACGGCGCGCCCGACCTGCTGGCACAGATGCTCGACAAGCTGGTCGAGAACGCCGTCGATTTCGCGGCGACCGGAACCGCAGTGCGAATTTCTCTTTCTACAGAAGAAAGGACGATGAATCTTCGCGTCGAGAACGAAGGCCCGCCGCTGCCCGATGCAATCCGCGATTCGCTGTTCGACTCGATGGTTTCGCTGCGTGCGGAACGCTCGGGCACCGTGCCCCACCTCGGGCTCGGCCTGTACATCGCGCGCCTGATCGCCGAATTCCACGGCGGCGCGCTGCACGCCGCCAATCTTGCCGCGGGGCGCGGGGTCGCCTTCGAGGCGCAGCTGGCACGCGCCGTATAATTTCCGGCTTGCAGAAGCGCGAGGCCACGGAACTGGCGTACGACCTCCTGGTCGTGGGCGGCGGCATCAACGGCGCCGGCATCGCGCGCGATGCCGCGGGGCGCGGCCTCTCGGTGCTGCTCGCCGAGAAGGACGATCTCGCCTCGGCGACCTCGTCTTCGTCCTCGAAGCTGATCCACGGCGGCCTCAGGTACCTCGAGCATTACGAGTTCAGGCTCGTCGCCGAGGCGCTCGCCGAGCGAGAAGTGCTGCTGAAGGTGGCCGCGCATCTGGTGTGGCCGGCGCGCTTCGTCATGCCGCACGTGGCCGAGCTGCGGCCGCGCTGGATGATCCGCGCCGGCCTGTTTCTCTACGACCACCTGTCGCGCCGCGCCAGCCTGCCGGGGTCGCGATCGGTGCGGCTGGATGCGCCGCCGTACAACTCCGGCATCAAGCCCGCTTTCACGCACGGCTTCATCTATTCCGATTGCCGCGTCGACGACGCGCGGCTGGTGATCGCAAACGCGACCGACGCACGCGAGCAGGGCTGCCGGGTGCTGACCAGAACCGAATGCATTTCGGCGACGAGGGAAAACGGACTGTGGCGGGCGCGTCTGTCGAACGGCGAGCGCGTGACTGCGCGCGCCGTCGTCAACGCTGCCGGTCCCTGGGTGAAGCAGGTGCTGAACGCGCACCTGTCGCAGCCGTCGCGCGACGCCGTGCGGCTGGTGAAGGGCAGCCACATCGTGCTGCCGAAGCTCTACGAGGGCGAGCACGCTTTCATCCTGCAGAACGAAGACCGGCGGGTCATCTTCATGATCCCCTACGGGGAGCTGCACACCCTGGTCGGCACGACCGACATCCCGGTCGCGGGCGGGCCGGCGCGTCCCGAGGCGAGCGCCGAGGAGATCGAGTACATGTGCCGCGCGGTGAACCGCTATCTCGCGCGGCCGGTGCGGCCGCAGGACGTGGTGTGGAGCTACGCGGGCGTGCGGCCCCTGTACGACGACGGCACGGCAGACCCCTCCGCCGTGACGCGCGACTACACCCTGCGCGTCGACGACGAGGCAGGCGCGGCGCCGGTGCTCTCGGTATTCGGCGGCAAGATCACCACCTACCGTCGCCTCGCGGAGCAGGCGATGGAGCGGCTCGCGCGCTATTTTCCCGGGCTCAAGCCGGCCTGGACCGGCCGCACGCCGCTCTCGGGCAGCGACTTCGGCGGCGCCGCCCGCGTCGAGGCGCGCGACGCCTTCTTCGCCGGGCATCCGCACCTGCCCGAGGCCACCCTGCGGGGGATCTTCCGCCGCCACGGCGCGCACGCCCAGGCGGTGGTCGGCGACGGTGACCTGGGCGAGGACTTCGGCGCCGGGTTGAGCGAGCGCGAAGTGCGCTATTTCGTGGAGCGGGAGTGGGCGCAAACCGCGCAAGACGTGCTGTGGCGGCGCAGCAAGGCGGGTCTGCTGATGAGCCAGGCGCAGCGCGAGCGGGTCGCCGGGTTTCTGGGCAAGGCGTGAAGCCGCTCGCGCAGCTGAAAGAGGCGGGCCGCATCCGCGGCCTGCTGTTCGACATCGACGAGACGCTGACCACCGAAGGCAAGCTCAGCGCGCAGGCCTATTCGGCCATGGAGCGCCTCAGCCGGGCCGGCAGGCTGCTGATCCCGGTCACCGGTCGCCCCGCGGGCTGGTGCGACCACATTGCCAGAATGTGGCCGGTCGACGCCGTGATCGGCGAGAACGGCGCGTTCTATTTCCGCTGCGCGCGCGGACGGCTGCTCAAGCGCTTCCGCGACGATGAACCGACGCGCGCCGCCAAGCGCGAGCGGCTGGCGGAGATCGGCAGGCGCATCGTCGCGCAGGTTCCCGGCTGCGCGCTCGCCGCCGACCAGCGCTATCGCGAGACCGACCTGGCGATCGATTACTGCGAGGACGTGGCGCCCTTGCCGCTCGAGACCGCCGAGCGCATCGCGGCGCTGATGCGCGCCGCCGGCCTGAGCGCCAAGATCAGCTCGATCCACGTCAACGGCTGGTTCGGCGGCTACGACAAGCGGGCGACGGCGCAACTGCTGTTTGCCGAAGTATTCGAGCTCGACCTCGACCGCGTCCAGCATGAGTACGCATTCGCGGGCGATTCGCCCAACGACGCGCCGCTGTTCTCCTATTTCGACCGCTCGGTCGGAGTAGCGAACGTCGCGCGCTTTGCCGCGCAGCTGGCCGCGGCGCCGAAGTACGTCACGCGCGGCGCCGCCGGCGCAGGCTTCGCCGAGCTCGCCGCGCACCTGCTCGAGGAAGCCTGATGGACTGGTGGTGGGCCTACCTCGCGATCGGCGCGCTGGTGGGGTTTCTCGCAGGCCTGCTCGGCATCGGCGGCGGCATGGTGATGGTGCCGATGCTGGTTCTGGTGTTCACCGCCAAGGGCTTTCCGCCCGAGCACATGATGCATCTCGCCCTCGCCACCGCGCTCGCGACCATCGTCTTCACCTCACTCTCGAGCGTGCGCGCGCACGACCGGCACGCCGCGGTGGACTGGAAGGTGGCGCGCAGCATGGCGCCGGGCATCGTCGCGGGCTCGCTTGGCGCTTCGCTCGCGGCCGGCTTCGTGGCGACCCGGCCGCTGGCGCTGTTCTTTACCGGCTTCATGTTCTACGCCGCGGCGCAGATGTTCTTCGAAGTGGAGCCGAAGCCCCAGCGCCAGCTTCCCGGGCCGGCGGGGCTGTTCGGCGCCGGGGCGACAATCGGCGGCGTCTCGAGCGTGCTCGCCGCGGGCGGCGCGTTCCTTTCGATCCCCTTCCTCGCCTGGTGCAACGTGCCGCTCAAGCGCGCCATCGGCACCGCCGCCGCGAACGGCTTCCCGATCGCGCTCGCCGGCACCATCGGCTACGTTCTGCACGGGCTGTACGCGCCGGATTTGCCGGACGGATGCATCGGCTATGTGTATCTCCCCGCGCTGGCCCTGATCGTGCTCACCAGCATGCCCACGGCGCCGCTGGGCGCGTGGCTCGCGCATCGCCTGCCGGTGCGGCGGCTGCGCGTGCTGTTTGCGCTGGTGCTGCTCGCGCTGGCGCTGCGCATGCTCGCCAACCTCTGGTAGTGGCGCGCCAGCCGGGCCGGGTAAACTGCGCCTCATGGCGGGGCCTCTGTCGCATATTCGCGTGCTCGACCTGTCGCGCGTGCTGGCAGGCCCGTGGGCCGGCCAGAACCTCGCGGACCTCGGCGCCGAGGTGGTCAAGGTGGAGCGGCCGCAAGTGGGCGACGATTCGCGCGCCTTCGGCCCGCCATGGCTGAAGGACCGCGCGGGCCGCGATACCGGGGACTCGGCCTACTTCACCTCGGCGAACCGCGGCAAGAAATCGATTACCGTGAATATCGCCAAAGCCGAAGGCCAGGCGATCATCCGGAGCCTCGCGCGCAAGTCCGATGTGCTGCTCGAGAACTACAAGCACGGCGACCTCGCGCGCTACGGGCTCGGCTATGGCGATCTGCGCGGCGACAATCCGCGCCTCATCTACTGCTCGGTCACCGGCTTCGGCCAGAGCGGGCCCTACCGCGAGCGGCCGGGGTACGACTTCATGATCCAGGGCATGGGCGGGATGATGAGCGTGACCGGCGAGCCCGAGGGCGCGCCGCAGCGCGCCGGCGTGCCGATCGCCGACATCATCACCGGAATGTACGCCTCGATCGCGATCTGCGCGGCGCTCGCGCAGCGGGCGGAGTCGGGGCTGGGGCAGCACCTGGATCTGGCGCTGCTCGATTCGCAGATCGCGCTGCTCGCTTACCAGAACAGCAACTACTTCGCCACCGGCGCGCCGCCCGGGCGCATCGGCAACCTGCACCCGAACATCGTGCCCTACCAGCCGTTCCGCACCAGCGACGGCGAGGTGATCGTCGCCTGCGGCAATGACAACCTGTTCCGCAAATTCTGTGCCGCGGCCGGGTGCCCGGAGCTCGCCGGCGACCCGCGCTTCGCCACCAACGGCAAGCGCGTCGAGAACCGCGTCGAGATCACCCGCCTGATTCAGTCCGTATTCGAAAAAAGAAGCACCGCGGAGTGGCTCGCGCTCCTGGATGCCGCCGGCGTGCCGAACGGGCCGATCAATAACGTCGCGCAGGTATTCGCGGAGCCCCAGGTGCGCGCGCGGGGGGTGAAAATCGAGCTCGAGCACCCGGCCGCGGGCAAGCTGCCTCTGGTCGCGAGCCCGATGCGCTTCTCCGGCACGCCGCTCGAATACCGGCTGGCGCCGCCGCTGCTGGGCGAGCACACCGACGCAGTGCTGCGTGAGCTGCTCGGCAAGAGCGACGCCGAGCTCGCGCAGCTGCGCGCCGAGGGCGTGCTCTAGCGGCCGGCGAAATCGGGCTTGCGCTTGGCCAGGAACGCCGCCACCCCGGTGCGGAAGTCCTCGGTGTCGAAGCAGGCATAGCTCTCGTCGATTTCCGCTGCGCTCAGCGGCCGCGGGTCGGCGAGGCGGTGCACGAACCTCTTGTGCCAGCGCGCGACGAGGGGGGCGCCCTCGGCGATGCGCCGCGCCGCCGCGTAGGCCTCCTCGACCACGGCGGCGTCGGGTACGACGCGGCTCACCAGTCCCTTTTCGTAGGCTTCGCGCGCCGCCCAGATCCGCCCCTCGAGCAGGATCTCGAGCGAGGCCGCGCGCCCGAGCACGCGCAGCATCGCCTGCAGCTCGTCGTAGGCCTCGGTGAGGCCCAGGTTCTTGACCGGCACGCCGAAGCGCGCCGACTCGTTGCAGATGCGCAGGTCGCATTGCGAGGCGAGCAGCAGCCCGCCGCCGACGCAGGCGCCCTGGATGAGCGCGACCGTCGGGTGGCGGCACTCGGCGAGCGCGCGCATCGACGAACCGATGTCCGCGCCATATTTCCTTGCCTGTTGCGCGTTCGCGCGCTCGCAGTGGAACTCGGCGATATCCGCCCCGGCGGCGAACGCCTTGCCGCCCGCGCCGCGCACGACGATGCAGCGCAAGCCGTGGTCGGTGTCCAGCTCGCGCATCACCGCTCCCAGGCGCATCCACATCGCCTTGTCGAGCGCGTTGAGGCGCTCGGGCCGGTTGAGCGTGACCGTCGCGATCGCGTCCTCGCGCGCGACCAGCACCGAATCGCTCATGCCGCGGCGCGCTTGCCGGCCGAGCGCAAGGGCGCGAGGTAGTCCATCGCCGCGCGCACGCCCTCCTTGCGGATCGGCACGCCGGCCAGCTCGAGGCCCATCTCGCAGCCGGCGAGCGTGCCGAGCAGCATCAGGTCGTTGAAATCGCCCAGGTGACCGATGCGGAACACCTTGCCGGCGAGCTTGGAGAGCCCTGTGCCGAGCGACAGGTCGAAGCTCTCCAGAGCGATGTTGCGGAAGCGGTCGGCGTCGTGGCCGGCCGGCATCAGCACGGCGGTGAGCGAAGGCGAATATTCGGCCGGATTCCTCGCCAGCACTTCGAGGCCCCAGGCGCGCACCGCGCGCCGGGTCGCCTCCGCGTGGCGCTGGTGGCGCGCGAACACGCTCTCCAGCCCCTCCTCCTCGAGCAGCATCCGCAGCGCCTCGCGCAGGCCGTAGAGCAGGTTGGTCGCGGGCGTGTAGGGAAAGTAGCCGTCCTTGTTGCTGGCGATCATGTCGGTCCAGTCCCAGAAGCTGCGCGGCAGTTTCGCCGTTTTCGAGGCCGCCAGCGCCTTGGCCGAGATCGCGTTGAAGGACAGTCCCGGCGGCAGCATGAGGCCCTTCTGCGATCCGCCGACGGTGACGTCAACGCCCCACTCGTCGTGCCGATAGTCGATCGAGGCGAGCGAGGAGATCGTGTCGACCATGAACAGGGCCGGGTGTGCCGCGGCATCGATCGCGCGCCGCACCTCAGCGACGCGCGTGACGACGCCGGTGGAGGTTTCGTTGTGCACCACACATACCGCGCGGATGCGCCGCTCGCCGTCCTCGCGCAGGAGCGCTTCGATCGCCTGCGGGTCGGCGCCGCTGCGCCAGTCGCCGGCGATCAGCTCGGCTTGCAGGCCGAGCCGCCTCGCCATCTTGTGCCACAGCGCCGCGAAATGCCCGGTCTCGTACATCAGCACCCTGTCGCCCGGCGAAAGCGCGTTGGCGAGCGCTGCCTCCCAGGCCCCGGTGCCGGAGGCGGGATAAATCACCACGTGGCCGGCGGTCTTGAACACGCGCTTCATGCCCTCCAGCACCTCCCTGCCGAGCGCGCCGAACTCCGGCCCCCGGTGGTCGATGGTGGGGAAATCGATCGCACGCAGCACGCGCTCCGGGACATTGGTCGGCCCGGGAATCTGCAGAAAGTGGCGTCCGGCAACTCTTGGCATCAGTGGTTCCTCGCTTTGCATGCAATGGGTGTCACTGTACGCAACATAGAGCCAGTCAGTTGCACAAAGCACGCTTTTTTTGTATTCTGCATGCAAAATGGCAGACATGCAAGATATCGCCCCGATCCCGCGCAGGCCGCTTCATGAGGAGGCGACCGACCGCCTGCGCGACCTGATCGTCCAAGGTCGCCTCGCTCCGGGAGCGCGCCTGAACGAGCGGCTGTTGACGGCGCAGCTGGGGCTGTCGCGCACGCCGCTGCGCGAGGCGTTCAAGGTGCTCGCGACCGAAGGGCTGGTCGAGCTGCTGCCCAATCGCGGCGCCATCGTCTCGCCAATGGACCCGGTACGTCTGTCCGAGACCCTCGCGGTGATGGGTGCGCTCGAGGCGCTCGCCGGCGAGTTCGCCTGTCGCAACGCGACCGACGCCCAATTGAACGAGATCCGCGCCCTGCACTACGAGATGCTCGCCTACCACGCGCGTGGCGACCTGGCCGGCTATTTCAAGTTCAACCAGGCGATCCACCTGAAGATCGTCAAGTACTCCGGCAACGCGGTGCTCTACAACGTCTACCGGCAGCTGAACGGCAACGTCCGCCGTGCGCGCTACATGGCCAACCTGTCGCAGGAGCGCTGGGACGCGGCGGTGCGCGAGCACGACGAGATCCTCGCGGCGCTCGGCGCGAGGAATGTCGGGCGCATCAAGGCGCTGCTGTCCGATCACCTCGCGCACAAGCTCGCGAGCGTGCTGGGCGAGCTGCACGCAGAGCCGCGCGCGCTGTCGGCGCGCCAGGCGGCGTGAACGCCCAGCCGATTCCCATCAGGCCCGTGGCGGCGCAGCCCGGAGACTCCGCGCTCGCGCGGCGCCTGCGCAGCGAGATCGAGGGCGAGGTGCTTTTCGATGCCGCTGCGCGCGGCCGCTACTCGACCGACGCGTCGATCTACCAGATCGAGCCGATCGGCGTGATCGTGCCGCGCAACGAGGCGGCGGCGCGCGCCGCGATCGCCATCGCCGCGGATGCGGGCGTGCCGGTGCTGCCGCGCGGCGCCGGCAGCTCGCAATGCGGCCAGGCGGTCGGCGCTGCGCTGGTCGTCGATCATACGAAGTTTCTGCGAGAAATCCTGCAGGTCGACGTCGAGAGCAGGACCGCGCTGGTACAGCCCGGCGTGGTGCTCGACGCGCTGAACGCGCGCCTGCGGCCGCTCGGCCTGTGGTTTCCGGTCGATGTCTCGACCAGCGCCCAGGCGACGCTCGGCGGCATGGCGGGCAACAATTCCTGCGGCTCGCGCTCGATCGCCTACGGCAACATGGTGCATAACGTGCTCGCCATCGACGCCGTGACCTCGGAGGGGCATCGGTGGCGCTTCGGTCCCATGAACGACGGTTCGGGTCCACGGGAATACGCCGCGATCGTAGAACGGCTGAAAAGCCTCTACGAAAGCGAAAAGCAGGAAATCGAGGTGCGCTTTCCGAAGCTGCTGCGCAAGGTCGCCGGCTACAACCTCGATCACCTCGGACCGCCGCACGCCAATGCGGCGCACTTGCTGGTCGGCTCCGAGGGCACGCTCGCCTGGTTCGAGCGCCTGCTGCTCAAGCTCTCGCCGCTGCCGCAGGCGCGCACGCTCGGCGTGTGCCATTTCCCGAAGTTCTACACCGCGATGCAACGCACGCGCGAGATCGTCGAGCTCAGGCCCTCGGCGGTGGAGCTGGTCGACCGCACCATGATCGAGCTCGCGCGCAACATTGCCGCTTTCCGCGCCACGGTGGACGCTTTCATCAGGGGCGAGCCGGACGCGATCCTGCTGGTGGAGTTTTCAGGAGAGGATCTCGCGCTGCAGAAATCGAAGCTGCGGCAGCTCGTGCAGCTCATGGCCGACCTCGGGCTGCCCGGCAGCGTGGTCGAGATCACCAACCCGCAGCAGCAGAAGGCCCTGTGGGAGGTGCGCAAGGCAGGGCTCAACATCATGATGTCGATGAAGGGCGACGGCAAGCCGGTCTCCTTCATCGAGGACTGCGCGGTGCCGCTCGAGCACCTCGCCGAGTACACCGAGCGCCTGACGCGCGTGTTCGAGAAGCACGGCACGCGCGGCACCTGGTATGCGCACGCCTCGGTCGGGACGCTGCACGTGCGGCCCGTGCTCGACATGCGCCGCGACGGCGCGCAGAAGATGCGCGCCATCGCCGAGGAAGCCTGCGCCATGGTCAGGCAGTACAAGGGCGCCTACTCGGGCGAGCACGGCGACGGGCTGGTGCGCTCGGAATGGATCGCGCCCTTCTTCGGCCCGCGGCTCACGGCGGCGCTGGGCGAGATCAAGTCCATGCTCGATCCGCGCGGCATCATGAATCCCGGCAAGATCGTCGCGCCGCCGAAAATGGACGACCGGACGCTGTTTCGCTTCAAGCCGGGCTACACGAGCGTCGCGGCGGCGAGCGCGCTCGACTGGAGCGCGTGGGGCGGCTTCGACAAGGCAGTGGAGATGTGCAACAACAACGGCCATTGCCGCAAGTTCGACGCCGGCACCATGTGCCCGTCCTACCGCGCCACGAGGGACGAGGTTCATCTGACGCGCGGTCGTGCCAACACGCTGCGGTTGGCTCTTTCGAATCAACTGCCCTTTGATGAGGTGAAAGAAGCGCTCGACCTTTGCGTCTCCTGCAAGGGCTGCAAGCGCGAGTGCCCTACCGGCGTCGACATGGCGCGCATGAAGATCGAATTTCTCTCCCGCTACCGCGGCAGCCACGGGCTGCCGCCGCGCGAGCGGCTGCTCGCCTACCTGCCGCGCTACGCGCGCTGGGCGGGGCGCTTTGCGCGCGTCGCGAACCTCGGCGCGCGCCTGCTGCGCGCGCCGCTCGGGTTCACCGCAAAGCGCGACTTGCCGCCATGGCGCAGCGACGCCTTCGTCGACCGGCCGTGGGCGAAGAGCGGCGGGCGCGAAGTGGTGCTGTTCGTGGACACGTTCAACCGCTATTTCGAGCCCGGCAACGCGCGCGCCGCGATCCGCGTGCTGCAGGCGGCCGGCTACCGGGTGCACAGCGCGCATCCGGCCGCGGCAGAGCGGCCGCTTTGCTGCGGCCGGACATTTCTCTCGGCGGGCCTGGTCGAGCAGGCGCGCAGCGAAGCGAAGCGCGTTCTGGATGCGCTCGCGCCATGGCTGGCGCACGGCATACCGGTCATAGGGTTGGAGCCCTCCTGCCTGTTGACGTTGCGGGACGAATTCACCGTGCTGCTGCCGGGGACGGAGTTGCTGGCGAAAAACGCGCTGCTGCTGGAAGAATTCCTGGCGCGCGAGGCCGATGGTGGGCGGCTGCAGCTGAATCTGAAGCCGCTCGCGGGCGAGGCGCTGCTGCATGGCCATTGTCACCAGAAAGCCTTCGGCGCAATGGAGGCGGTGGAGCGCGTGCTGCGCCTGGTCCCGGGACTGAACGTGAAGGCGATCGAGTCCTCGTGCTGCGGCATGGCCGGAAGCTTTGGCTATGAAGCCGAGCACTACGACCTCTCGATGAAGATGGCAGAACAGTCGCTCTTGCCTGCCATCAGAAATTCCTCGCAAGCAACCCTGCTCGTCGCCGACGGCACCAGCTGCCGGCACCAGATCGCGCACGGCGCCGGGCGCGAGGCGCTGCACGTCGCGCGCGTGCTGGAAAAGGCGCTTACCTAGGTTTGGATCGAAGCGAGTAATACCAAAGCAGGAGGCCAGCCGCGATCATCGGCAGGCTCAGCCACTGGCCCATGCTGAGTCCGAGGGCGAGCAAGCCGAGGAAGGCGTCGGGCTCGCGCGTGAATTCGCAGGCGAAGCGGGACGCGCCGTAGCCGAGCAGGAACAGCGCCGAGACTTGCGCGCGCGGGCGCGGGCGCGAAGAGAACCACCAGAGCAGAGCAAAGAGCGCGAAGCCCTCGAGCGCCATCTCGTAGAGTTGCGACGGGTGGCGCGGCAGGGGTCCGGCGCCGCGGAACACCATGCCCCAGGGGAGGCTCGTGACGCGTCCCCAGAGCTCGCCGTTGATGAAATTGCCGAGCCGCCCGGCGGCGATGCCGAGCGGCACCAGCGGCGCGACGAAATCGATCAGGTCCCACCAGTGCTGGTGCTGGCGCCGGGCGACGTAGGCGACGGCGAGCAGCACGCCGAGGAAGCCGCCGTGAAACGACATTCCGCCCTGCCAGATGGCGAAGATCTCGAGCGGGTGCGCCGCATAGTAGGCGGGCTTGTAGAACAGCACGTAGCCGAGCCGCCCGCCGAGGATGACGCCGATCACGATGCCGAAGAGCAGGTCGTCGAATTGCGGCCGCGACAGCGGCGCCAGGCCCTGCACGATGCGCCGGATGCCGAGCCACCATCCGGCGACGAAGCCGGCGAGGTACATGAGCCCGTACCAGCGCACCGCCAGCGGGCCGACCGAGAAGACCACCGGGTCGAAGTTCGGATGAATCAGCATGGCGGCAGATTAGCGCGCAACGCGCCGCGCGTGCAGCACGAAATCGCGGCCCGCCGCGCCGCCGGGGCCGCCGAGCGCCCCCTTGCGCCAGGCGAGCCAGAGGTCGAGCCGCGCATGAGCGTCGGCGATCTCCCGGTACAGCACGCCGCGCCGGCCGAGATTGGCGAGGCAGGCGGGCACGATAGCGACGCCGAGGCCGCTCGAGACCAGGCTGACGACGGTCTGCATCTGGATCGCTTCCTGAGCCACGCGCGGCGCGAAGCCGGCGCGCGCGGCGAGCCCGGCCACGATGTCGTGCAGCCCGGGGGCGATCTCGCGCGGCGCCATGACGAAGGCTTCCCCGGCGAGCTCGCGCACGGCGATGCGGCCGCGTGCGCGCGCGAGCCGGTGGCGCAGCGGCAGCGCGGCGAGAAAGCGCTCGCGCTGCACCACGATGTGCTCGAGCTCGGCACCAGCGACCGGGGGCAGCAGCAGGCCGAAATCGAGCTCTGCGGCGGCGAGCGCTGCGACCTGCTCGGGCGAGAGCATTTCGCGCAACGCGAGCGCGACCCCGGGCCGCGCCGTCTTGTAGGCCTTGAGCAGGCCCGGCAGCACGCCGTAGTCGGCAAGGGAGACAAAGCCCAGGCGCAGGCGCCCGCCCTCGCCCGCGGCGATGCGGCGCACCTCGAGCACGGCGTGCTCGAGTTGCGCGAGCAGGCGCCGCGCCTCCTCGAGAAAGCGCGCGCCCTCGCGCGTCAGCTCGACGCGCCTGCGCGTGCGCGCGAGCAGGGTGGCGCCCAGGCGCCGCTCGAGATCCCTGATCGAGCGCGACAGCGGCGGCTGCGAGATGTGCAGCGCGGCCGCGGCGCGGCCGAAATGCAGCCGCTCGGCGACGGCGACGAAGTGGCGCAGTTGGCGCAGCTCCGGGGTATTCATACCGGTCAGGTATCAATAAATGACTTCTATTGTATTGGATTGCAACAGAGCAGATCGCTTAGACTCGCCGTCATTCCAGGAGGAGGCAGCCATGACAACCCCCATGAACCGGCGCTCGAGGCTCATCACCCAGGGTGTGGCGCGCTCGCCGAACCGCGCCATGCTGCGCGCGGTGGGATTCAAGGACGGTGATTTCGACAAACCGATCGTCGGCGTCGCCAACGGCCACTCGACCATGAACCCCTGCAATGCCGGCATCCAGCCGCTGGTCGATCGTGCGATGGCGGCGCTCGAGGCGGCCGGCGCGAAGCCCCAGGTATTCGGCTTTCCCACGGTCACCGACGGCATCGGCATGGGCACCGAGGGCATGAAGTACTCGCTGGTGTCGCGCGAAGTGATTGCGGACGCGATCGAGACCGCGGTCAACGGGCAGCTGATGGACGGCGTGGTCTGCGTCGGCGGCTGCGACAAGAACATGCCGGGCAGCATGATGGCGATGGCGCGCATGAACGTGCCCGGAATCTTCGTCTACGCGGGCACCATCAAGCCCGGCAGCTGGAAGGGCCAGGCGCTCACCATCGTCAGCCCGTTCGAGGCGGTCGGAGCGTTCACCGCCGGCAAGATGTCGCAGGCGGATTTCGAAGGCATCGAGAAGAACGCCTGCCCGAGCGTAGGCGCGTGCGGCGGGCAGTACACCGCCAACACGATGTCCTCGTCCTTCGAGGCGCTCGGCATGAGCCTGCTCGGCTCCTCGCAGATGGCCTCGCCCGACACCGAGAAGGCCGACTCGGCGGCCGAATCGGCGCGCGTGCTGCTCGAGGCAGTGCGCGCGGACCTGAAGCCGCGCGACATCATCACCCGAAAGTCGATCGAGAACGCGATCGCGCTCGTGATGGCGACCGGCGGCTCGACCAACGCGGTGCTGCATTACCTGGCGATCGCCGCGGCGGCGCAAGTGAAATGGACCATCGACGACTTCGAGCGCGTGCGGCGCAAGGTGCCGGTGCTGTGCGACCTCAAGCCCTCGGGGCGCTACGTCGCGGTCGACTTTCACCGCGCCGGCGGCGTGCCGCAGGTACTCGCCATCCTGCTCGCGCACGGCGCGCTGCACGGCGATTGCATGACCATCCACGGCCGGACCATGGCCGAGATGCTGAAGGACGTTGCGCCGGAGCCGAGGAAGGACCAGGACGTCATCCGGCCCTGGTCCCGGCCGATGTACGCGCAAGGCCATCTCGCGATCCTGAGGGGCAACCTCGCCACCGAAGGCTGCGTGGCGAAGATCACCGGCCTGAAGAAGACCTCGATCACGGGCCCGGCGCGCGTCTTCGACTCGGAGCCGGCGGCAATGAAGTCGATCCTGGCGAAGAAAATCCGCCCGGGCGACGTGATCGTGATCCGCTACGAGGGCCCGAAGGGCGGACCGGGAATGCAGGAAATGCTAGCGCCCACTTCTGCTTTGATCGGCCAGGGACTGGGAGAATCAGTGGGCCTCCTCACCGACGGACGCTTCTCGGGCGGCACCTGGGGCATGGTGGTCGGGCACGTGGCGCCCGAGGCCTACGTCGGCGGCACGATCGCGCTGGTGAAGGAAGGCGATTCGATCACGATCGACGCCGGCAAGCGCCTGCTGCAGCTGAACGTCGCGGCGAAGGAGCTCGCGGCGCGCAGAAGGAAATGGCAAGCGCCCAGGCCCCGCTACACCAAGGGTCTGATGGCCAAGTACCTGCGGCTCGTCAGCAGCGCCTCGAAGGGCGCGATCACCGACTCAGAAGCTTGACCCCGGCAGCGCGAGGAATTCGATTTCCTCGGGCGTGCTCGTGCGCCCGAGCGCGGCGTTGCGGTGGGGGAAGCGCCCGAAGCGCCGCACGATGACGAGGTGCGCCTCGGCCCATTTCGGCATGGCGGCCGTTTCCGGGTGGACGGCGATCTCCTGCATGAGCGCAAGGCAGAGCTCCTGGTCGGCAAGCGATTCGCTGTGCTCGAAGGGCAGGTAGGCGAACATGCGCTCGTCGGCGGTCATCGCCTTGTCCCAGCGGTTCTCGAGGATGACGCGCGCCGCCTCGCGCGCCAGCGCGTCCGCCGCGAACGCCCGCGCTGTGCCGCGGAACATGTTGCGCGGGAACTGATCGAGCGCGATCACCAGCGCGAGGCAGCTGCGCGATTCCTGTTTCCAGCTCTCGAGCATTCTCCCGGCAGCCTCTTCGTATAAGCGCAGAAATCGGCGACCAATCTCCTCGTCGAGAGCAGGGTTCTTCTCGAACCAAGCCTTGCGCTCCCGGTCGAACCAGAATCTCAGGACCTCGGCGGCGTCCATCGCTGCAATAATGCCCGATATGCCGAATCGCCTCGACAACGGGAAGCGCAAGCCGAATCGGCTTGCTCAGGAGACTTCGCCGTACCTGCAGCAGCACGCCGACAATCCGGTGGATTGGTACGCCTGGGGGCCCGAGGCGCTGGAGCGGGCGGAAAGGGAAGACAAGCCGATCCTGCTCTCGATCGGCTACTCGGCCTGCCACTGGTGCCACGTCATGGCGCACGAGAGCTTCGAGGACGCCGAGGTGGCGGCGCTCATGAACCGCGACTACGTCAACATCAAGGTCGACCGCGAGGAGCGCCCCGACCTCGACCAGATCTACCAGACCGCGCACCAGATGTTCGCGCAGGGCGCGGGCGGCTGGCCGCTCACCATGTTCCTCTCGCCCGACGGCACGCCGTTTTTCGGCGGCACCTATTTTCCGAAGAGCGCGCGCTACGGCCTGCCCGGGTTCGCCGAGTTGCTCGAGCGCGTCGCCGCCATCTGGCGCGAGCGGCGGGCGGAGATCGGTGCGCAGAACGCGCAGGTGAAGCTCGCCTTCTCCCACACCCTGCCCGCCGGCGGCACGCACCGCTCCGAGTTCGATGATGCGCCGCTGCGTGCGATGCTCGGGGAGCTGCGCGCGAGCTTCGACGCGCGCCACGGCGGCTTCGGCGCCGCGCCCAAGTTTCCGCATCCGACCGACCTCGAGCTGTGCCTGCGCAAGGGCGAGGGCGCGATCGTGCGCACCACCCTCACGCGCATGTGCGAGGGCGGAATCTACGACCAGCTGGGCGGCGGCTTCTGCCGCTACAGCGTCGACCAGTACTGGATGATCCCCCACTTCGAGAAGATGCTGTACGACAACGGGCCGCTGCTGCAGCTGCTGGCCGACGCCTGGCTGGTCGCCGCAGATCCGCTCTATGCGCGCTGCGCCGAGGAGACCGCGGCGTGGATCATGCGCGAGATGCAAGCACCGCACGGCGGCTACTACTCCTCGCTCGACGCCGACTCCGAGCACGAGGAGGGCAAGTTCTACGTCTGGGACCGCGAGCAGGTGAAGGCGCTGCTCGCGCCGGACGAGTTCCAGGAAATTGCGGCGCACTACGGCCTCGATCGCCCGCCGAACTTCGAGAACCGGCACTGGCATTTCCATGTTTTTGCTCCCTGTTCGAACGACAAGCTTCTGCAGGCAGCGAAGCGCAAGCTCCTTGCCGCGCGTGAACGGCGCGTGCGGCCCGGACGCGACGAGAAGATCCTGGTGTCGTGGAACGCGCTCGCGATGCGCGGCATGGCGCATGCCGGGCGCGTGTTCGGGCGCCCGCAGTGGGTCGATTCGGCGCGCCGCGCGCTCGGCTTCGTGCGCGCACGGATGTGGCGCGACGGCCGGCTGCTCGCGACCGCCAAGGACGGGCGCGCGCATCTTGCCGCCTACCTGGACGACTACGCATTCCTGCTCGCGGCGTTGCTCGAGCTTCTGCAGGCCGGGTTTGCCAGCGCCGACCTGGAGTTCGCCGAGCAGCTCGCCGAGGTGCTGCTCGAGCAGTTCGAGGACAAGGAAGGCGGGGGCTTCTACTTCACCGCCCGCGACCACGAGCAGCTCCTGCACCGCGCCAAGCCAGGCCACGACAGCGCGATGCCGTCGGGCAACGGCGTCGCCGCGTTCGCGCTCAACCGGCTCGCCGCACTGACGGGCGAGGATCGCTACGCGCGCGCCGCCGAGCGCACGCTGGAGCTTTTCTACCGCCCCATGCGCGAGCGCCCCGCGGGCTTCGCCCAGCTCGCCATTGCGCTCGACGAGCAGCTCGCGCCGCCCGCCGTGCTGGTGCTGCGCGGCGAGCGCGCACCTCTGGCGCACTGGGTCGGCGAGCTGGCACGCGAGTTCCTTCCCGATACGCTGGTGCTGGCGATCGAGAACGGTGCCCGGGGCCTGCCGCCGGCCCTCGACAAGCCGGCGCGCGCCGAGCCTGTCAACGGCTGGCTGTGCCGGGGCGTTAGTTGCCTCGCGCCGATCGCCGCGCTGGAGGAGTTGCGCAGCGCTTGCAAAGGGGCTGGACTCCGGTAGCATCGGCAAATTTTCCAGAAGAGGACCCGATGAAATCACTCATGCTTGCCGCGGCTGCGCTTGCGATTACGGTGGCGTTGCCCGCCCAGGCCAGCGAGGTGCTGGCGAAGAAGTACCTTTGCACCACCTGCCACGTGGTCAAGGGCACGAAAACCATCGGCCCGACCTACGCCGATGTGGCGAAGAAATACGCCGGCCAGAAGGATGCCGAGGCGAAGCTCGCCGAGAAGGTCAAGAAGGGCGGCCAGGGCGTATGGGGCCAGGTGCCGATGCCGCCCAACGCGGCGGTGCCGGACGCCGACATCAAGGCACTGGTGAAGTGGGTGCTGTCGACCAAGTAGGCCTCGCGGGGGCGCAGCGCCCCTTCTGACTCGTTTTGTGCAACCATTCCCGGGCGCGACGCGCGTCGCGCACGGGAGCGGGCTGAATGCCCGCGCGCGCAACCGCGGCACGGGGCAGCGATGGGCTATTTCCTGCAGCAGCTCATCAATGGGCTGACGCTCGGCATGATCTATGGCCTGATCGCCATCGGCTACACGATGGTGTACGGCATCATCGGCATGATCAATTTCGCGCACGGCGAGATCTTCATGATCGGCGCCTTCATCGCTTTCATCGCCTTCCTCGCCCTGGGACTCATCGGCATCGGCTGGGTGCCGCTCGCTCTGCTCATCGTGCTGGTGGCGACCATGCTGCTCACCTCGGCGTACGGCTGGGCGCTCGAGCGCGTCGCCTACCGGCCGCTGCGCCACTCGCCGCGGCTCGCCGCGCTCATTACCGCGATCGGCATGTCGATTTTCCTGCAGAACTACGTGCAGCTGCTGCAGGGCGCGAGGGTGAAGCCCCTGCAGCCCGTGGTCACGGGCGGGGTCAGGTTCTTCGAGACGGGCGAGTTCGCGGTAGCCTTCAGCTTCCTGCAGATGGTGATTATCGTCATCACGTTGGGCCTGATGCTCGGCTTCACGCTGCTCATCAACCGCACCGCGCTCGGCCGCGCGCAGCGCGCCTGCCAGCAGGACCTCGGCATGGCCTCGCTGGTCGGCATCAACGTCGATCGCACAATCGCGCTGACCTTCGTGCTGGGCGCGAGCCTCGCCTCGGTCGCCGGGCTGATGTTCCTGCTCAACTATGGCGTGATCGACTTCTACATCGGCTTTCAAGCCGGCATCAAGGCCTTCACCGCGGCCGTGCTTGGCGGCATCGGCTCGATCCCGGGCGCGATGCTCGGCGGGCTGCTCATCGGCCTGATCGAGGCGTTCTGGTCCGCCTACTTCTCCGTCGAGTACAAGGACGTGGCGACGTTCGCGATCCTCATCCTGGTGCTCATCTTCAGGCCGACGGGATTGCTCGGCAAACCCGACGTCGAGAAAGTCTGATGCGCGCGCGCGCCGCTGCGCCACCGTCTGTCGACTGGGCACGAGCGCTCAAGGACGCCGGGCTGGTCGCGGGGATCGTCGTCCTGCTCGCCATCGCGCTGGCCGGGTTTCGCATTCAAGACGAATCTGGCGGACCGCCACTCGCCTATCGGTTCAACGATGTGGTCGCGGCGGCGCTGATCGCCTTCCTCGGCCGCCTGGGCATCGCGGCCCTGCGCGCGCAGCGGGCCGTGCCCGTGCTCGCCGGCGCGCTCGTGTTCGCGATCGCGCTCAGCGGCGTCCTGGTCTTCGGCGCCGATGAGCAGCTGCTGCCCTTCCAGAGCACCGTCCTGAACGGCACGATCGCGCTCGCGGCCTGGATGCTCAGCGCGCGCGCGGCCTGGCTCGTGTGGCACGCCGCGAGCGAGACGAGCACCGAGGTGCGCGAAGCGCGCATGGATCGGCTGAGCGCGCAGGTGCAGAAACTGGCCTGGTGGGTGGGGCCGCTGCTGCTTGGCCTGGCGGTGGCGCTGCCGTTCCTGCCCTGGGCCGACCGGCGCCTGCTCGACATCGCGACGCTGGTAGTCACCTATATCATGCTCGGCTGGGGCCTCAACATCGTCGTCGGGCTGGCCGGACTCCTCGACCTGGGCTACGTCGCGTTCTACGCGGTGGGCGCCTACAGCTACGCGCTTCTCGCCCTGCACTTCGATCTCGGCTTCTGGGTCTGCCTGCCGTTCGCCGGGATCATGGCGGCCTTCGCCGGCATCCTGCTCGGCTTTCCGGTGCTGCGCCTGCGCGGCGACTACCTCGCGATCGTGACGCTCGGCTTCGGCGAGATCGTGCGCATCATCCTGCTGAACTGGTACGCGTTCACCAAGGGGCCGGACGGCCTCTCGGGCATTCCGCGGCCGACCTTCTTCGGACTGCCGATCGCGCGCGAGGCGCCCGAAGGCGGACACTCGTTCCACAGCTTCTTCGGGCTCGAGTATTCCCCGGTCGACCGGATCATCTTCCTCTATTACCTGGCGCTCGCGCTCGCCCTCCTCACCAATCTCGTCACGCTGCGCATCCGCAGACTTCCCGTGGGTCGCGCCTGGGAGGCGCTGCGCGAGGACGAGATCGCCTGCCGCAGCCTCGGCGTGCATCCGCGCAACACCAAGCTCACCGCCTTCGCCATCGGCGCGATGTTCGGCGGCTTCGGCGGCTCCTTTTTCGCTACGCGCCAGGGCTTCATCAGTCCGGAGAGCTTCACCTTCCTCGAATCGGCGATCATCCTCGCCATCGTGGTGCTGGGCGGGATGGGCAGCCAGATCGGGGTGGTGCTCGCGGCGATCCTGCTGATCGGCCTGCCCGAAGTGTTTCGCGAGCTGAATCAGTACCGCATGCTCGCCTTTGGCCTGGCGATGGTCGCGATCATGGCCTGGCGGCCGCGCGGGCTGCTCGCGCACCGCGAGCCGACGGTGCGCCTCTATCACGGACCGCCGGACGCGAGCGACGGGGGGCCGCGCGCATGAATCCGCTGCTGTCCGTCGAGCACCTCACCATGCGCTTCGGGGGGCTGGTCGCGGTCGACAACGTGTCGTTCGACGCGCCGGCCACGAGCATTACCGCGGTCATCGGCCCGAACGGGGCCGGCAAGACTACCGTGTTCAACTGCCTGACCGGCTTCTACAAGCCGACCTCCGGCTGCATGCGCCTGCGCCATCCGGCGCACAGCGAATTTCTGCTGGAGCGCATGGAAGGCCACGCCATCCCGGCGAAGGCGGGGGTCGCGCGCACGTTCCAGAACATCCGCCTGTTTCCCGGCATGTCGGTGCTCGAGAACCTGCTCGTCGCCCAGCACAACGTGCTGATGCGCGCCTCGGGCTACACGATCGGCGCCCTGCTCGGGGTCGGCGGCTATGCGGCGGCCGAGCGGCGCGCGATCGATCGCGCGCGCTACTGGCTGGAGCGCGTGCGCCTGACCGACCGCGCCGACGCCGATGCCGGCAGCCTTCCCTACGGCGCGCAGCGTCGCCTCGAAATCGTGCGCGCCATGTGCACCGGGCCGGTGATGCTATGCCTGGACGAGCCGGCCGCCGGGCTCAACCCGCGCGAATCGGCCGAGCTGAACGAACTGCTCACGGTCATCCGCGACGAGCACCGCGTGACGCTGCTGCTCATCGAGCACGACATGAGCGTGGTGATGGAAATCTCCGACCACATCGTCGTGCTCGACTATGGCCGCAAGATCTCCGAAGGCCCGCCCGCAGCGGTGCGCAACGATCCGAAAGTGATCCGCGCCTACCTCGGCGAGGAGATGGAGGAGGACGAAGAGGCCCGGCCATGACGGTGCTCCGCGTCATGGACGTGCACGCCGCCTACGGGCCGATCAAGGCGCTGCACGGCGTCGACGTGGAAGTGGTCGAGGGCGAAATCGTGGCCCTGATCGGAGCGAACGGCGCGGGCAAGTCGACCCTGCTGATGACGATCTGCGGCAATCCGCGCGCCTCGCGCGGACGCATCGAGTTCCTCGGCGAGGACATCACGCACCTGCCGACGCACGAGATCGTGCGCCGGGGCGTGGCGCAGGCGCCCGAGGGCCGGCGACTGTTTTCGTTCATGAGCGTGGTCGAGAACCTGCAGATGGGCGCGGTAAGCGCCGACCCGCGGCACTTCGATGAGGACCTGGAGCGCGTCTTCACCCTCTACCCGATCCTGCGTGAGCGGCGCGATCAGCGCGGGGGGACGCTGTCGGGGGGCGAGCAGCAGATGCTCGCCATCGCCCGCGCGCTCATGGGCCGACCGAAGCTTCTGCTGCTCGATGAGCCCTCGCTCGGGCTCGCGCCGCTGCTCGTCAAGCAGATCTTCGGCGTGATCCGCGAGATCAACACGCGCGATCGTGTCACCGTGTTCCTGGTGGAGCAGAACGCGCACCACGCGCTGCGCGTCGCGCACCGCGGCTACGTCATGGCGAACGGCAGGATCGTCCTGCAGGGCACCGGCCGGAATCTGCTCGCGGACGCCGAGGTGCGCCGGGCCTATCTGGACGGAGGGCGATGATGGAGGCGCTGCTCGACAACGGCCTGGGCGTGTATCTCGGCCTCACGGTGTGCCTTATGGGGTTCGCCGCTTTCATGACCGGCCAGGCGATCGCCGACACCTGGAAGCCTGCCTGGCACGCGCTCGCCTACGCACTCCTGCTCGGCTTCGCCGACCGGTTTCTCGCGTTCGCCCTTTTCGGCGCAAACCTGCTGTCGCTTGCGGCCTACCTGATCGACACGGCTACCCTGGCCGCGATCGCCCTGCTGGCCTGGCGCCTGGGCCGGGCGCGCAAGATGGTCTCGCAGTACCCCTGGCTGTACGAGCGCGCCGGGCCGCTGTCCTGGCGTCGCAAGGACCCGCCGGCGGCATAAACGCTGTGCTAGAGTAATTCCACCCGATTGCGAGGAGGTAGCAGCCATGAAAATGAGCGCATCCTTGAAACTGGTTCTGGCCGCCACGCTGGCGAGCTTCGGCACCGCCGCCTGGTCGCAGACGGTCATCGCGACCGCCGGTCCGATGACCGGGCAGTACGCGTCTTTCGGCGAGCAGATGAGGCGCGGCGCAGAGATGGCGGTGGCCGACATCAACGCCAAGGGCGGCGTGATGGGCAAGAAGCTGGTGCTGAAGATCGGCGATGACGCCTGCGATCCCAAGCAGGCGGTCGCGGTGGCGAACCAGTTCGTGAGCGACAAGGTCGTGTTCGTCGCCGGCCATTTCTGCTCGGGCTCGTCGATTCCCGCCTCCAAGGTCTATACGGAGGAGGGCATCCTGCAGATCTCGCCCGCTTCGACCAACCCGAAGCTCACCGACGAGGGCGGGCCGAACGTGTTTCGCGTCTGCGGCCGCGACGACCAGCAGGGCACGGTCGCTGGCAACTACCTCGCCGACAAGTTCAAGGGCAAGCGTATCGGGATCATCCACGACAAGACCGCGTACGGCAAAGGGCTTGCCGACGAGACCAAGAAACGGCTCAACGCGCGCGGCGTGAAGGAAGCGATGTACGAGGCCTACACCGCGGGCGAGAAAGACTACTCGGCGCTGGTGTCGAAGATGAAGGGCCAGAACGTCGACGTGGTCTATGTCGGCGGCTACCACACCGAGGCCGG
>JACOVA010000060.1 GCA_016177575.1 Betaproteobacteria bacterium | reverse complement strand
GGTGACCGAGCCCTACCGCGGCACGCGCGCGCCCGGCATGCACGTGCACGACATGCAGCTGCGCCTGACGCTGGACCGCGCCATGACGGTGCGCGGCATCGAAGTGACCACCAACGACGCGCCCTACGACGCCTGCCCCACGGTCGCGCCCGCCTACGAGGCGCTGATCGGGGCAAAGGTCGGAGGGGGGTGGCGCAAGGCGCTCACCGAAGCGGTGGGGCGCAGCAGGGGCTGCACGCACATCACCGAGCTGCTGATGCCCGCGGCCACCGTCGCTTTCCAGACCATCGGCAGCTGGCCCAAGGCGGGCGAGGTCGCGACCGAAGAGCATCCGAGCCTGGCGAAGAAGAAGCCCTACTTCATCGACGGCTGCAAGGCGTGGGCCTCCGACGGGCCGGTGGTGAAGCGGCTCTTCCCGCTGCACTACCGGAAAATCTAGCGCTCGTAACCCCGCACCAGCTTCGCGCGCGCGGTCGCGGCCTGCATCAGCAGGCTGAAATCCGATCCCGAGAGCACGAGCTGCACGCCCATGTCGATGTGGCGCTCGAGCAGCTCGGGGGTGTACATGCCGCCCATGCCGGCGAACTTGCCGTGCTTTTTGCAAGCGGCGATGGTCTTCGCGTAGGCCTCGGCGACGCGCGGGTCGTCGAAGCGGCCCGGGATGCCCATCTCGAAGCAAAGGTCGTTGGTGCCGATGAGGAGCGCGTCGATGCCCGGCACGGCGGCGATCTCCTCGCAGTGCGCGATGCCCTGCGGCGACTCGAGCATGACGACGACGAGCGTCTCCTCGTTGACGATCCCGGCCGCCTCGCCCACCGGCATGCTGGCGAAGCCGAGCTGCTGCAGCCCGCCGCCCATCGAGCGGTGGCCGATGGGCGGGAAGCGGCAGTGGTCGGCGACGCGCTTTGCCTCGAGCGCGCTCTCGACGTGCGGCACGACGATTCCCTGCGCGCCGTTGTCGAGCATGCGCGCGGCGAGCCAGTGCTCCTTGCCCGCCACGCGCACCACCGGCGTGATGCCCACGGCGAGCGCGGCGGCGGCGATCTGCGCCGCGACGTCGGTGTCCATCGAGTTGTGCTCGCAGTCGATGAACAGCCAGTCGAAGCCGGCGGTCTTCATGATTTGCGCGGTGTCGACGGTGCGCGCCTGGCGCAGGCCGACGCCGATCGCGAGCTTGCCCGCGCGCAACTGGCGCAGGGCGTGGTTGGGGACGGTGCTCATCGGCTTCTCCCGGGTTGTACGTGAAGCTTGTCGCGCGCAAGGTACTCCCGCCGCCAGGCCTCGAAGGCAAGCGTGTCGGCAGCCTCGATGGCCTTCTGCTTTTCGTGCGATTCGCGCGCCAGGCGCTCGAAGCGCGCCTCGTCCTCGGCCGCGAAGGGCAGCGCCCTGAGGGCCGCGTCGTGGCGCGCGGACTGCGCGAGCGCGAAGCCGGTGTAGGAGTCGGCGTGCGCGCGCTTCATCGCCGCGAGCACGCGCGCCGAGGGCACCGAGCCCGGCTCGCCGAGCGCCGCCACCGCCGCGGCGAGCGCTGCGCGGTGCGCGCCGCCGCCGTGCGCGGCATCGAGCGCCGCGGCGACCGGCTCGCACTCGGCGAGCAGCTGCCCGCCCCACTCGGCGAGCGCCACGGTCTGCGAGCCGCGCTCGAGCCTGAGGCCCGGCTCGCGGCCGCGCGAGGCGACCCTCTCCTGGTTGCGCGCGATGGCGTCGAGCTCGCCGGGCGTGTCGGGCGGGCTGTCGCTCGCCAGGCAGTGCAGCAGGAGCACGTCGAGCATGTGCATGGTGCGCGCGCTGATGCCGACCGGCTCGAACGGATCGAGGTCCATCAGGCGCACCTCCACGTACTCGACGCCGCGCTCGCGCAGCGCGTGCAGCGGCCGCTCGCCGGAGCGGATGATGCGCTTGGGGCGGATCTTGCCGTAGAACTCGTTCTCGATCTGGATCAGGCTCGTCGCAAGTTGCCTGTATTCCTCGTCCGGACCGAGGATTCCGATCTTTTCGTAAGGCGGGTAAGGACGGGTAAGCGCCTCCTCGAGCGATTGTCCGTACGCCTCCAGGCTGTTGCAGCTCGCATGGATCGAGGACTGCGCCTCGCTCTGGTAGCCGAGGCGCCCCATGCGCAGCGTGGTCGCGTGCGGCAGGTACAGGGTGTGCTCGCTCAGCTGCTGCAGCCGGTGCTCGCGCCCCGCGACGAAGGAGGTGCACACCGCGGGCGAGGCGCCGAACAGGTAGAAGAGCAGCCAGCCGTGGCGCCGGAAGTTGCGGATGAGCGCGAAGTAGTCGTCGTCGGTGCGCCCGGGCAGCGAGAAGTTGTAGTGGATGCCCGAGATCGCCTGCATGCGCCGGCCGTAGCGCCAGGCGAGCCCCATGCGGTAGACGCTCTTCGCGCGGCCGATGTTCGAGCGCCCGTAGCGGCCGATCGGGATCGCGTCGTCGCCGGGCAGGCCGCAGGGCATGCTCGAGCACCAGAGCATCTCCGCGCCGATGTTGCGCACCACGAACTGGTGGATGCGCGTCGCCTCGGCGACGCATTCTTCGGCGCTGGCGGCGACCCCGGTGATGAGCTCGAGCTGCGATTCGCAGAAATCGGTGGTGATGTTCGGATGCGTGAGCGCCGAGCCGAGCGCCGCCGGGTGCGGCGTCGCCGCGAGCGCGCCGTCGGCGCGCACGCGCAGCGACTCCTTCTCGATGCCGCGGCGAATGCCCTTCAGGACCGCGGGGCCAAGGGCCCCCAGCCGCTCCTCCAGCCGGCTCATGCCGTTCCTCCCAGGAAAAAACCCTTTGATTCTAGGCTATTGGCGCGCCTTGATTCCCGCCGTTTCGCCCGCACCTATCCGCTCAGGGACGTGTCTAAGCGTTGAACCGGGAGCGGCGATGGAATTCTGGCGCAGGAAGAAGCAGCAGGTGCTCGAGGGCGAAGACAGCGGCGCGGCCGCCGGCAAGAAGCGCCCGCGCGCGACCGCGCTCGCGGTGCGGCCGATCCCCGAGGACGCGCTCATGCTGATCCCGCTCAGGAACGCGGTGCTGTTCCCGGGCGTGATCTCGCCGATCACGATCGGGCGCAGCAGCTCGATCGCGGCGGCGCGCGAGGCCGTGCGCGGCGAGCTGCGCATCGGCTTCGTGCTGCAGCGCGACCCGGAGGTGAACGAGGTGGGGCCGAACGACCTGCACCGCGTCGGCACGTCGGGCCAGCTGCTGCGCGTCGCCGGCGGCGCCGAGGGGGCGCAGATGCTCATGGTGCAGGGCGAGCGGCGCTTCCGCGTGATCGAGTTCCTCGAGGGCTGGCCGTACCTGGTGGCGAGCGTGGCGTGGATCGCGGAGGCGGGCGGGACCAGCCCCGACATCGAGGCTCGCTTCCTGCAGCTGAAGGAGCAGGCCGCCGAGGCGATCCGCCTGCTGCCGAACGCCCCCGACGAGCTCGCCGGCCTGGTGCAGCAGATCGAGTCGCCGGGGCAGCTGTGCGACATGGTCGCCAACCTGCTCGACATCAAGAACGAGGAAAAGCAGGAGCTGCTCGAGACCGTCGACCTCGACCAGCGCCTCGACCAGGTGCTCGCGCACCTCGCGCAGCGCGTCGAGGTGATGCGCCTGTCGAAGGAGATCGGCGACAAGACCAGGAAGGAGTTCGACGAGCGCCAGCGCGAGCACGTGCTGCGCGAGCAGATGCGCCAGATCCAGAAGGAGCTGGGCGACGAGGGCGACAGCGAGGCCGAGATCGAGGAGCTGAAGAAAGCGATCGAGGCGGCGGGCATGCCCGAGGAGACGCTCAAGCATGCGCGCAAGGAGTTCAAGCGCCTCGCGCGCATGGGCGAGCAGTCGGGCGAGTCCTCGATGCTGCGCACCTGGCTGGAGTGGATGACCGAGCTCCCCTGGAAGGCCGAGCCGCAGAAAGCGATCGACATCGCCGAGGCGCGCAAGGTCCTCGACGAAGACCACTACGGGCTGGAGAAGGTCAAGCGGCGCATCCTCGAGTACCTGGCGGTGAGGAAGCTCAACCCGGAAGGCAAGAGCCCGATCCTGTGCTTCGTAGGGCCGCCGGGCGTCGGCAAAACGTCCCTCGGCCAGTCGATCGCGCGCGCCACCGGCCGCAAGTTCCAGCGCTTCGCGCTCGGCGGCACGCACGACGAGGCCGAAATAAGGGGCCACCGGCGCACCTATATCGGCTCGCTGCCGGGCAACGTCATCCAGGCGGTGAAGCGCGCGGGCAGCCGCGCGGGCGTGCTCATGCTCGACGAGATCGACAAGCTCGGCATGGGCGGCTTCCACGGCGACCCGTCATCCGCCCTGCTCGAGGTGCTCGACCCGGAGCAGAACGCCAAGTTCCGCGACAACTACCTGGGCGTCGACTTCGACCTCTCGCGCATCCTGTTCATCGCCACCGCGAACGTGCTCGACACCATCCCCGGGCCGCTGCGCGACCGCATGGAGGTGATCCACCTGCCCGGCTACACCGAGGAGGAGAAGCTCGAGATCGCCCGGCGCTACCTGGTCGGGCGCCAGCTCGAGGTGAACGGCCTGAAGCAGGGACAGACCACGATTACCGACGCCGCCATCCGCTCGCTCATCGCCGACTACACGCGCGAGGCGGGCGTGCGCAACCTCGAGCGCGAGCTGGGCTCGGTGTTGCGCAGCGCGGCGATGAAGATCGCCGAGAGCAACGCCGGCACCGTCGCCATCGACGCGCCCGACCTGCACGCCATCCTCGGCGCGCGCAAGTTCGAGAGCGAAGTCGCGCTGCGCACCGCGACCCCGGGCGTGGCGACCGGGCTCGCCTGGACGCCGGTCGGCGGCGACATCCTCTTCATCGAGGCGAGCAAGATCCCCGGCACGGGCAAGCTCATCCTCACCGGCCAGCTCGGCGACGTGATGAAGGAATCGGCGCAGGCGGCGCTCACTCTTTCAAAGGGCTTCATCAAGGAAGAATTCGAGAAATGGGACGTGCACATTCACGTTCCCGCGGGCGCGACGCCCAAGGACGGCCCGAGCGCGGGCGTGGCGATGTACCTCGCCCTGGTCTCGCTCCTCACCGGCAAGCCCGTGAGGTCGGACGTCGCCATGACGGGCGAGATCTCGCTGCGCGGGCTGGTGCTGCCGATCGGCGGCGTCAAGGAAAAAACCCTCGCCGCCCTGCGCGCCGGCATCAGGACCGTGATGCTGCCGAAGCGGAACGAAAAAGACCTCGAAGACGTCCCCGCCGACGCCAAGGCGAGGCTCGAGTTCGTGTTCCTCGAGAAGGTCGAAGACGCGGTGAAGACCGCGATCGGCTAGGTGCCGCTATCCTCGCGGGTGAAAATCGGGGTCAGAGCCCGATTCTTCGTATCATGAGGGCGTGGAATCCGAGCTCGAAGTTCTGAAAGACGTCAGCGCGCGGCTGGAACGCGCCGGATTCCGCTACATGTTGACCGGCTCGATGGCGCTCACCTGCTACGCGCCTCTTCGGATGACGCGAGATATCGATCTGGTGGTCGAGCTCGAGCCCCGCGATGCCGGAACTGTGATCGCCTTGTTCGCCACCGACTATTACATATCGGGGACGGATGTTGCGCGCGCCTTGGGCGAGCATGGAATGTTCAATGTCCTGCACAATCGAGCCGCCGTGAAGGTTGACCTGATCGTGCGTAAGAACGAGCCCTTTCGTCTGGAGGAGCTTGGACGGCGCAAACGCATGACGGTGGCAGGCTTCGACGTCTGGGTCGTGAGCAGGGAGGATCTCATACTGTCCAAGCTCGTTTGGGCAAAGGATTCCCGCTCGGAGATGCAGCTGCGCGACGTACGCGCACTTCTTGCGGGCGATGTCGATCAGGATTATCTTGACCGGTGGTCGCCCATGCTCTCTGTAGCGCAGGACCTTGAGGCTTGCAAGAATGCGGGACACGACTCCTGAGTTTCAGCGCCTGTTCGAAGAACGGCTGATGGCCATGTCGCCGGGACAGCGCATGCAGATGGCCGCGTCAATGTTCGAAACAGCGCGCGCGCTGGTCGAAGCTTCGTTTCCTTGTGGCCTGGACGAAGCAGAGCGCCGCCGGCGCCTGTGCGAACATTTCTACGGCAAGGACCTCGCGGAAAAAGCGTTTCCCAGGTAACCGGGAATTGGAGATCGGGGTCAGAGCCCGATTTGCAGGCCAAGCGCTCTGCCTGGAACGCGATAGAGGGCGAGCCCCTGCTCCGCGCGATCTGGCGGCCGCGTAGAGTTTTCGGCGAGCGCGCCCTTGATCAGCGCGACGCAGTGCTCGAAGCTGGGTCGATAGTCAAGCGCATCCAGCGCCGCGAAGTCCTCGCGCAACTCCGCTTCGCGATCTGCGATGTGCGCGAGAAGCGCCGATCGCCGTGCCGCCAGAACCTCCCGTATCTTGCGCAGCGCGACGGGCTCGCGCTGCGCGACGAGCGCGAAATCGAACAGGTCGCGCGCGGTGAATTCCGCTCCGCGGTACCAGACCTTCTTGGCGATGATCTCGGCCGACGTTTCGACGTCGACGTCGCGGCCCTGGATTCGCTCTGTGACCACGGGATCGTCGGTCAGAAATCCGGACACCACGAAGTCGATCTCGCCCTGCGGAAAATAGAGCTTCAGCGAATTTGCCTGCTCGTCGTAGTCCGAAGTAAGTGCCTCGACAGAGGGATTCAGCCGGGGCGACAGGTACCCTAGCAGCTGCGGGTCCGGGATGAAGATGTCGATGTCGGTGCTCACCCGGTGGCGGTACCTTCGCATCAACACCGTCCCGCCTCCGAAGCTCCACTCGCAAGCCATCGGGCCGGCGCGACGCGCCGAGTGCAGAATCTCCAGCGCTCTCCGGAAAAGCGTCTCCCACGACTTCAGGCGTTCTTCAGCCACTCCGGCACCGTCGATATTCTCAATTGCACGGCAATGGCGGCAAGGTTCTTCGCGACCCGCCCGGGCCTGGCCCACTTGCCCACGTCTTCGACCAGTCCTTTCAGCACGGTGTGCGGCACCTCCTGCAAGAGAACGCGGAAGTGCGGGCGCCTGTTGACAGGAATCCTGCCGGTCAGCAACGCGCGAACGAGCTCCCCCTCGGAGAGCTTCTCGCGAAAACTCACGCTCGCGGACATGCGTGCCATGCGCACGTAGTTCGGCCGGCGTAAGCGAGACAGCGGCCGCACGCGAAGACCGAGTCCGAGCGTCGCCAGGATCGCCTGCGCCTTGTTCATGCCGATGTCCGGGAAGACTCCGTTCTCGAGCTGGTTCATTGTAGTGCGCGAAAGGCCGGCCGAGCGCGCCAGCTCGTCTTGTGTCATGCCGCGCGCAAGCCGCGCTCTTCTCACGATGTGCCCGAATTCCTGAAGTCGCATTCAGCATTCCAGGAAGATGTTAGATATATTTAACTATACCGGAAACAGCGTTGCGCGGGCACAACATTCGTGCCACGGCATACTTGAACTACGGGCTGCGGTTCCGTAAAGTGCGCGGCCTCGGAGGAAGCGGCGCTTTCGCAGACAAATGTTTGAGAGTCGATCCAACATGAACTACACGCTTACGCTCACCCGCTGGCACAAGGTGGCAGAGCGCCTGAACGCCGGGTCGAAGGAGCGCGAGGCGCGTGCCTTGGCAGCATTGACGGCGACCGAGGTCTCGCCCTGGAACAAGCAGGGCGTCGAAGCCAAGGCCGAAGAGATCGCTGCCCGCGCCAAATCCGATCTCGCGATGATCGAGTCCGCGACCGAGGCGGTCGCGCGTATCAGGGCGGCACTTGCCGTGCGTAACGTGCAGCTGGGCATTTCCGAGCGCTTGGCGCAGGCGGACGCCGCGAACCGGCGGGTGAAACTCTATCGCGAGCTGCTCGAAAAACAGGACGTGGACATGGTGCGCCCCGAAGACATGCAGCACGTGCCGAGCACGGCGGGTGCCGATGAAACGCGCGATTTCCTGCGCCTTTCTGCGCCGTCCGTAACGCTCGCGATCGCGGACAGGGCGCTTCTCGAGGATCTGCGCGCGAAGCTCGCGCACGAGCAGGCGCGCGCGCATGCCCTGCTCGATGCGGTTGCCGATGCGAATCGCGAGAAGCTCGAGCTCGAGCTGGACAAGGATCTGGTTGAAATTGCGGGGCTCGCCGCCTGAACGGGGCAAGCCGTATCGCCGGCCACGTGCGACCGGCCCCAGTAAACGCCCACGTACGACGACTATGTGCTGCGGATGCACTACGCGGAGGGCTCCGCAATTGTGCGGGCGGTTGCGGCGCGCAATAAACAGCATCGGGTTCTAGCTGAAGGTGCAACCTTGCGCTAAGCTGGCGCTGCCCGCCGGAATCGAACTGTGACGGACCGCGAATCGCTGGCGCGACTAGGAGGGGAGCGATGTCAGGGCGGTTAGAGGT
>JACOVA010000059.1 GCA_016177575.1 Betaproteobacteria bacterium | reverse complement strand
GTGCTGAGGCGTTTCATGTGCTTCCTCCTGGATTGGAATAGCTGGACCTCTTCTCGCAACGGTCGTGCCATTCCATCAACTAATTGATTTCACGAGAGTTATTCAATGTGAGCGATCACCCAAGCCATCAATTGTCCGGAGAAAAGACAGTTCTACGTCCTGAACTCGGACAAAATGTCCGGAACCCGGACAGTCACTTCCGACCGGCGAGCTTCTCGTAGAGCGTGGCGCGCGAGATGCCGAGCAGCTTGGCGGCCGAGACCTTGTTGCCGCCGGTGGCGGCGAGCGCCGAGTCGATCGAGCTGCGCTCGAGCTCGGCGATCAGCTGCGGCAGCGGCCGCGGTGCGCCGGGCTGGCGCTCCCCGGCCGGCGCGGCCGGGGCCGGCAGCACCTGCGCGAAGTCCTCGGCCGAGAGCCGCGCGCTGTCGGTCAGCATCGCCGCCTGCTCGAGCGCGTTGCGCAGCTCGCGGATGTTGCCGGGCCAGCGGTGCGCGGCGAGTGCCGCGAGCGCGGAGGGCTCGAGCTCGCGCTGCGGCATGCCGGTGCGCGCGGCGATCGACTCGAGCAGGCTCTCGGCGAGCGCCTCGAGGTCGCCCAGGCGCTCGCGCAGCGCGGGCAGCCGGATCGGCAGCACGCTCAGCCGGTAATAGAGGTCCTCGCGAAAGCGCCCTTCGGCCACCAGCGCCTTGAGATCCCTGCTGGTTGCGGCGATGACGCGCACGTCGACCTTGATCACCCTGTTCGAGCCGAGCGGCTCGACCTCCTGCTCCTGCAGCACCCGCAGCAGCTTGCCCTGCAGCGCGAGCGGCATGTCGCCCGCCTCGTCGAGGAACAGCGTCCCCCGGTCGGCGAGCTTGAATTTGCCGTCGCGCCCCTTGCGCTCCGCGCCGGTGTAGGCGCCGGGGGCGACGCCGAAGAACTCGGCCTCGAGCAGCGTCTCGGGGACCGCGGCGAGGTTGACGCCGACGAACGCCCCGGCGGCGCGCGCCGAGGCGGCGTGGATCGCGTGCGCGAGCAGCTCCTTGCCGGTGCCGGTTTCGCCCAGCAGCAGCACGGTCGACTCGGTCTGCGCCGCGCGCCGCGCCTGGCGCTTGACCTCGAGCGCGGCCGGGCTCGAGCCGATGAAGCTGGCAAAGGTGTACTTGGTGCGGCGTTGCGCGGCGAGCTCCCGGCGCGCCTCGTCGAGGTCGCTTTGCAGCCGCGCGAACTTGGCGATGAGCGGCTGCAGCGTCGTCTCGGGGTGGTCGAACAGCACCATGCCGAGCGCGCCGATGACCTCGCCCGATTCGTCGCGCAGCGGGATGCGCGAGACGACGAAAGTGCCCGCCTTGTTGGTGAGCAGGTCGACCAGGATCGGCTTGCCGGTGTCGATGACGTGGCGCATGAGCGTGTTCGGCACCACCTGCTCGACCGGGCGGCCGACGAAATCCTCCGGCCTGGCGAAGCCGAGCGCGGGCAGGAAGCGCTTGTAGCTGTCGTTGATCCAGACCACGCGGCCGGCGCGATCGACCAGCAGCATGCCCTCGCTCATGCTGGAGAACAGGTCGAACATCGAGCGCGCCGCGAGCTTGAGAACGCTCGCCGCGTCGCGCGGCAGGCGCGCGGGCTTGCTCATTCGGCGCGGATCTGCGGCTTGGGTCGGCGCCCGACGGTGATCGCGAGCTCCATGTCCTGGCCTTTGCGCTTGATCTTCATCTTCGCCTGGGTCCCGGGGGCGAGGCCGGTGACGTGATTGAGCACGCTCTGCGGGCTGGTCACCGGCTTGCCCTCGATCGCGACCAGCACGTCGCCGGGCCGGGCGCCGCCCTTGTCGGCCGGGCCGCCGTTCAGCACGCCGTTGATGATCGCGCCTTCGTCGGCGCCGAGCTTGAACGACTCGGCGAGCGCGGGCGTGATCGGCTGCAGCTCGACGCCGATCCAGCCGCGCGTCACCGCGCCCGACTTGATGATCTGCTCGAGCACCAGCCTGGCGGTCGAGACCGGGGTCGCGAAACCGATGCCGAGCGAGGCCCCGCCCGGGGTGCGCGAGTAGATCGCGGTATTGATGCCGACCAGGTTGCCGCGCGCATCGATCAGCGCGCCGCCCGAATTGCCGGGGTTGATCGGCGCGTCGGTCTGGATGAAATTCTCGAACACGTTGATCCCCAGCCCCGAGCGCCCGAGCGCCGAGACGATGCCCGCGGTCACCGTCTGCCCGACGCCGAAGGGGTTGCCGATCGCCAGCACCACGTCGCCCACGCGCAGGTTGTCCGACGAGCCGAAGGTGATCGCCGGCAGGCTCTTCGCCTCGACGCGCAGCACCGCGAGGTCGGTCTCCGGGTCGTTGCCGACCACCCTGGCGAGCAGCTTCTTGCCGTCGGGCAGCGCGACCTCGATCTCGTCGGCGGCCTCGACCACGTGGTGGTTGGTGAGGATATAGCCGCTCGCGCTCACGATCACCCCGGAGCCGAGGCTGGAGGCGCGCTGCGTGTCGTCGCCGAGCTGGTCGCCGAAGAAGCGCCGGAACAGCGGATCGTTGAGCAGCGGGTTGCGCGAGACGCGCACCTCCTTGGTGGTGAAGATGTTGACCACTGCGGGCGTCGCTCTTTGCACCGCGTCGTGATACGAGTCGGTGCGCTGCGCGCTGCCCGCCGCCGGCTGCGGCGCCTGCTGTACGAGCGCCACGCGCGGTGCATCGCCGGCGGGCACCGGGCGTGCCGGCAGCCACTCGGGCTTGAGCGTCGAAATCACGAACAGGACTGCGAGGCAGATCGTCGCGGTCTGCGCAAAGATGATCCAGAGGCGCTGCATCGAGCTTGCCAATCTACCATGTTTCGCCTTTTGTTTTAACCACTTAGGCGCCAAAACGTGGACTTTCCGGGGGCATCCCGATAAAATCGCGTTTCCTTTCAAAGCCGAGCGTCCCCAAGCCCCGACATGAGCGAAGCGAAGATGGACAAGACGCGCCGCAACCTGATCGTCGCCGGCTCGGCGGCGGCGGGCGCGGCGAGCCTGGGCGCGGCGGTGCCCTTCGTCTGGAGCATGTGGCCTTCGGAGCGCGCCAAGGCCGCGGGCGCGCCGGTCGAGGCCGATATCTCGAGGCTCGCGCCGGGCGAGCTCGCGGTGGTCGAGTGGCGCGGCAAGCCGGTCTGGCTGATGCGGCGCACGAAGGAGATGCTCGATGCGGTGCGCAAGGTCGACGACAAGGTCACCGACCCGAAATCCGAGGTCATGCTGCAGCCCGAGTACGCGAAGAACGAGTATCGCTCGATCAAGCCCGAGTATCTGGTGCTGATCGGCATCTGCACGCACCTCGGCTGCTCGCCGCAGCCCAAGCCCGCCGAGGCGAAAGCCGAGATGGGCGCGGACTGGCAAGGGGGTTTTCTCTGCCCCTGCCACGGTTCCAAGTTCGACCTCGCCGGGCGCGTCTACAAGGGCGCGCCGGCGCCGGTCAACCTCGAGGTGCCGCCGCACATGTACCTGTCGGACGGCTCCATCCGCATCGGCGAAGACAAGAAAGAGGGCTAGAGCGATGGCGAGCCGCCTGATGGCGCTGTGGGACTGGTTTGACTCGCGCATGCCCTCGGTCGCCGAGGAATGGCGCAAGCACGCCGCCGAGTACTACGCGCCGAAGAACTTCAACTTCTGGTACTACTTCGGCTCGCTCGCGCTGCTGGTGCTGGTGATCCAGATCGTCTCCGGCATCTTCCTCACCATGAACTACAAGCCCGACGCCAACCTCGCCTTCGGCTCGGTCGAGTACATCATGCGCGACGTCCCCGGCGGCTGGGTGATCCGCTACATCCACTCGACCGGCGCCTCGGCCTTCTTCGTGGTCGTCTACCTGCACATGTTCCGGGGGCTGCTGTACGGCTCCTACAAGCAGCCGCGCGAGCTGGTCTGGATCTTCGGCGTGCTGATCTATCTGACGCTGATGGGCGAGGCCTTCTTCGGCTACCTGCTGCCCTGGGGCCAGATGTCGTACTGGGGCGCGCAGGTGATCGTCAACCTGTTCGGCACCATCCCGTTCATCGGGCCCGATCTCGCGCTCTGGATCCGCGGCGACTACGTGGTCGGCGACGCGACCCTGAACCGCTTCTTCGCCCTGCACGTGATCGCCTTCCCGCTGGTGCTGCTCGGGCTGGTGGTCGTGCACCTGCTCGCGCTGCTGGTGCTGGTGATCCAGATCGTCTCCGGCATCTTCCTCACCATGAACT
>JACOVA010000053.1 GCA_016177575.1 Betaproteobacteria bacterium | reverse complement strand
TCGTGCCCACGTTCACATGCGGCTTGGTGCGCTCGAATTTGCTCTTTGCCATGACGGGTTCCCGGTTCTCGTTGTTACTTCTTGGCGCTGATCACCGCCTCGGCGACGCTCTTCGGCGCTTCGGCGTAGTGCTTGAATTCCATCGTGTAGGTTGCGCGCCCCTGCGACAGCGAGCGCATCGTCGTCGAGTAACCGAACATCTCGCCGAGCGGCACCTCGGCCTTGACGACCATGGTGCCGACGACGTCCTCCTGCCCCTGCAGCACGCCGCGGCGCGCCGAAAGGTCGCCGATCACGTTGCCGACGAATTCGACCGGGGTCTCCACCTCGACCGCCATGATCGGCTCGAGCAGAACCGGGTGCGCGGCGCGCATGCCGTCCTTGAAGGCGAAGATCGCCGCCATCTTGAACGCGTTCTCGTTCGAATCGACGTCGTGCGACGAGCCGTCGAACAGCGTCACTTTCACGTCCACCACCGGGTAGCCGGCGAGCACGCCGTCGCGCAGCGCCTCGTCGACGCCCTTCTTGACCGCCGGGATGAACTCGCGCGGCACCCTGCCGCCCTTGACGGCGTCGACGAACTCGTAGCCCACGCCCGCGGGCTGCGGCTCGAGCTTGAGCCAGACGTGGCCGTACTGGCCGCGCCCGCCCGACTGCTTGATGAACTTGCCCTCGGATTCGAGCGTCTTCCTGAAGGTCTCGCGGTAAGCCACCTGCGGCTTGCCGACCGAGGCCTCGACGCCGAACTCGCGTTTCATGCGGTCGACGATGATCTCGAGGTGCAGCTCGCCCATGCCGGAGATGATGGTCTGGCCCGATTCCTCGTCGGTGTGGACGCGGAACGAGGGGTCCTCCTGCGCCAGACGCGACAGCGCGACGCCCATCTTTTCCTGGTCGACCTTGGTCTTGGGCTCCACCGCCTGCGAGATCACCGGGTCGGGGAACTCCATGCGCTCGAGCGTGATCACGTTCTTGACGTCGCAGATCGTCTCGCCGGTGATGACGTCCCTCAGGCCGACCACCGCCGCGATGTCGCCGGCACGCACTTCCTTGATCTCGTGGCGCTCGTTGGCGTGCATCTGCAGCAGGCGCCCGATGCGCTCCTTCTTGCCGCGCACCGAGGTGTAGACCGTGTCGCCCGAGCAGAGCACGCCCGAATACACGCGGATGAAGCTGAGCTGCCCCACGAACGGATCGGTCATGATCTTGAACGCGAGCGCGGCGAACGGCTCTTCGTCGCCGGGCTTGCGCGAGGCCGGCTCGCCCTTCTCGTTCTCGCCCTTCACCGGCGGGATGTCCACCGGCGAGGGCAGGTAGTCGACCACGGCGTCGAGCATCGCCTGCACGCCCTTGTTCTTGAAGGCCGAGCCGCACAGCATCGGCACGATCTCGTTGTTGATGGTGCGGATGCGGATGCCTTTCTTCACTTCCTCGACCGAGAGCTCGTTCGATTCGAGGTACTTGTTCATGAGCTGCTCGTTGGCCTCGGCCGCCGCCTCGACCATCTTCTCGCGCCACTCCTTCGCCTCCGCGGCGAGATCGGCCGGAATCGGCTTCTTCTCGAACTTCATGCCCTGGGTGGCGTCGTCCCAGTAGATCGCCTGCATGCTCACCAGGTCCACCACGCCGGCGAACTTGTCCTCGGCGCCGATCGGAATCTGGATCGGCACCGGGTTGCCCTTGAGGCGGTTCTTGATGTGGTCGTAGGACTTGAAGAAATTGGCGCCGACCCGGTCCATCTTGTTGATGAAGGCGAGCCGCGGCACGCGGTACTTGTTGGCTTGGCGCCACACCGTTTCGGATTGCGGCTGCACGCCCGCGACCGCGTCATAGACCATGCACGCGCCGTCGAGCACGCGCATCGAGCGCTCCACCTCGATGGTGAAGTCGACGTGGCCCGGCGTGTCGATGATGTTGATGCGGTGCTCCGGGTAGGACAGGTCCATGCCCTTCCAGAAGCAGGTGGTGGCGGCGGAGGTGATGGTGATGCCGCGCTCCTGCTCCTGCTCCATCCAGTCCATGGTCGCGGCGCCGTCGTGCACCTCGCCGATCTTGTGGTTGACACCGGTGTAGAACAGGATGCGCTCGGTCGTGGTCGTCTTGCCGGCGTCGATGTGCGCCGAAATGCCGATGTTCCGGTAGCGTTCGATGGGGGTCTTGCGCGCCACGCTCATTTTCCTGTCGGTCCTAGAACCTGTAGTGGGAAAAGGCCTTGTTCGCTTCCGCCATGCGATGCACCTCTTCCCGCTTCTTCATCGCCCCGCCGCGGCCCTCGGCCGCCTCGGCGAGCTCGCCCGCCAGGCGCGCGGTCATCGACTTCTCGCCGCGCTTCTGCGCCGCCTCGCGGATCCACCGCATCGACAGCGCCACGCGCCGCACCGGCCGCACCTCGACCGGGACCTGGTAGTTCGCGCCGCCGACCCTGCGGCTTTTCACTTCGACCACCGGCTTCACGTTCTGCACCGCCTGCGTGAACACCTCGACCGGGTCCTTGCCCGATTTCTGCTTGATCATCCCGAGCGCGCCGTAGACGATCGACTCGGCGACCGACTTCTTGCCGCGCGTCATCAGCACGTTGACGAACTTCGCCAGCTCGACGTTGCCGAACTTCGGGTCGGGCAGGATCTCGCGCTTGGGGACTTCTCTGCGTCGCGGCATGGCTGCGTCCGGTCCTCTCTAGGCGCTCTTGCCGAGCTTGGCGCCGTATTTCGAGCGCCCCTGCTTGCGGTCCTTGACACCCTGCGTGTCGAGCGAGCCGCGCACGATGTGATAGCGCACGCCCGGCAGGTCCTTGACGCGGCCGCCGCGGATCAGCACCACCGAGTGCTCCTGCAGGTTGTGGCCCTCGCCGCCGATGTAGCCGATCACCTCGAAGCCGTTGGTGAGGCGCACTTTCGCCACCTTGCGCAGCGCCGAATTCGGCTTCTTCGGCGTGGTCGTGTACACGCGCGTGCAGACCCCCCGCTTCTGCGGCGAGCCGGCGAGTGCCGGGACCTTGGACTTGGGCCGTCTCTCCCCTCGTCCGTGGCGCATTAACTGGTTGACGGTAGGCATGTTTTGCGTTTCCAGAAACAAACCGGGCGGCCACGCTCGATGCACGCGTCGCCGCCCCGGGGTGCAAAAAAGAGGCCGGATTATAAAGAGCTTTTTGCCGCGGTGCAAGGTTTACCGAGGGATCGAAGGGGGCTTCGGATCCGCCTCGAAGCCGAAGCGCCTGCCTGCCTGCGCCTTTGTCACCGCGGAAAGCCTCCCGAGATGATCGGCATAGCGCTCGAGATCCCGGTCAGCGAGCAGCGCCGCGCCAGCGGTTCCCGAGAACAAGACCGACCCCTCTTCATCGAGGAACGCCTCGGTCGACTGGAAGGGCCGCCCGCAGTGGTCGACAAGTGCGTCCGCGTCGTGGTGAACGACGAGCGGCGTGTAGGCGAGCCTGACGAAGACGCGCTGCGGGCCGTTCTGGAAGTACCAGCATCCTCGCGCGTCCGGCTGGTAATTGCGGCAGATGAATTCGCGCAGTGCGAGATTGCCTATCTTTTCATTCCTCAACAACCAATTCCCACGCCGGTCGAGGGAGAGCCAGCCGTAGACATCGGGCACGTCCGGCCATTTCGCCATGCTGCGCAACACCACCTCGTCCATCGCGCGGGCCATATTACACTTTGAGAATATGGCCAAAGAGGACTTCAACTGCCAGCACCGGCTGCGCGTGCGCTGGGCCGAGGTCGACATGCAGAAGGTGGTGTTCAACGGCCACTACCTCACCTACATCGACACCGCGGTCGCGGAATACTGGCGCGCCATCGGCCTGCACTACCCGGAAGGCTACGTCGAGCGCTACGCCAACGACGTGTACCTGCGCAAGGCGAGCGTCGAGTACCTGGGCTCGGCGCGCTACGAGGACGATCTGTGCGTGCGCTGCCGCACCGCGAAGCTCGGCCGCAGCAGCATGACTTTCGCGTTCGAGATCTGGCGCGAGGCGCCCGTGCCGCCGGCCGCGCCGCTGATTACCGCCGAGCTCGTCTACGTCAACGTCGAGGTGGCGACGATGAAGCCCGCGCCGCTGCCCGAGGACCTGCGCGCGCGCGTGCGCGCCTTCGAGCGCATGCCGCCGCTGGAGGGATAGCGTTGGCGGGCGAGCTTCTCTATTGGGAAGACCTGCAGCAGCCCGGCAAGATCGAGATCGGGCGTCACACGTTCACCGAGGAGGAGATCATCGCCTTCGCGCGCCAGTTCGACCCGCAGCCCTTCCACGTCGACCCGGAGGCGGCGAAGAACTCCTTTTTCGGCGGCCTGATCGCGAGCGGGTGGCACACCTGCGCGGTCGCCATGCGCCTGATGGTGGACAAGTACGTCAACCGCTCCGCGAGTCTCGGCTCGCCCGGCCTCGACAGCATCCGCTGGCTTGCGCCGGTGCGCGCCGGCGATACGATCACCTACCACCGCACCACCACGGCGGCGCGCGTTTCGGAAAGCAAGCCCGACATCGGCCTGCTGCAGTCGCGCTGGGAAGCGGTGAACCAGCGCGGCGAGCTGGTGATGACCATGGAAGGCTGGGGAATGTTCCGCCGCCGCGATGCCGGCAAGCCCGCCGCCTAGAGCGGGCGGCCGTAGCCGTAGAACGCCATCAGCAGCCGGGCGATCCGGTAGCTGATCCAGATACGCGCCTTGAGCAGGAACGACATGCGCTTCCAGCGCCGGCGCGGCACGGCGCGCGCGCCCTTCTTCATGGCCTCGTACAGGCTGGCGCGCAGCGCGCCGGCGAAGCCGGCGTCGTCGACGAACACGTTCGCCTCGCGCGCGAGCAGCAGGCTGAACGGGTCGATGTTCGACGAGCCGACGCTCGCGATGCGGCCGTCGAACACCGCGACCTTGGCGTGCAGGAAGCTGCGGTGGTACTCGTGGATCCTCACCCCGGCGCCGAGCAGCGGACCGTACATCGCGCGCGACGCGTAGTGCAGCAGCACATACTCGACCCTGCCCTGCAGCAGCAGCGTCACGCGCACGCCGCGGCGCGCCGCGAAGGCGAGCGCGCGCCGGAACCTGCGGCCCGGGAAGAAGTAGGCGATGGCGATCAGCACCTCGTCGCGCGCCGAGCCGATCAGCTCGAGATAGGCCTGCTCGATGTCGCGTCGGTGCTTGAGGCTGTCGCGCACCACCAGCGCCGCGCGCTGGCCGCCGCGTTCGGCCCCGGGCGCCGGCGCCGCCCGGCGCACGGCCCGGCCCGACAGCGCCGCGAACCCGGGCCAGCGCCGGCCGAGCGTCGCCCAGGAAACGCGCGTCCAGAGCCGCGCCGCCGCCGCGCGCACGTTGGCGGCGAGCGGCCCCTCGATGCGCACGGCGTAGTCGTAGCGCGGCGGGGGATGGTGCGGCGTGTCGAAGTCGTCGATGATGTTGATGCCGCCGACGAACGCGACCTCGCCGTCGATGCTCGCGAGCTTGCGGTGCATGCGCCGCAGGCGGCTGCGCTGCTTCCACAGCGGCCAGGGGCTGACCTGGGGGCGGAACACCAGCACCTGGGCGCCGGCGCGTGCCAGCATGTCGCGGAAGCGCGGCGCGAAGTCGCGCGCGCCGAAGCCGTCGATCAGCAGATGCGTCGCGATGCCGCACGCCGCGGCGCGCGCCAATGCGTCGGCGACCAGACTGCCGGTCTCGTCGTCGGCGAAGATGTAGGTTTCCAGGAATACCTCGTGCCGCGCGGCGTCGATCGCCGTCACCAGCGCCGGGAAGTACTGCTCGCCGTTGCGCAGCAGCGTGAGCTGGTTGCCGCCGACGAAATCAGGCACGCTCGAGCTCCGCGCTCAGCGCCAGGTGGTCGGAGAGCAGCGACCAGGGCGCGCCGCGGTGGACCTGGGAGCGCACGATCGCGAAACCGCGCACGTAGATGCGGTCCAGGCGCAGCAGCGGCAGCAAGCTCGGGAAGGTGCGCAGGTGCCGGCCGCCCGCGGCGACCGATACTTCGGTCATGCCGAGGCTGCGCTCGAGGATGCGGCTGGCGCGCTGGCGCCAGTCGTTGAAATCCCCCGCGACGATGATCGGCAGGCGCTTGTCGGCGAATTCCTCCAGCCGCTCCGCGATCGCGTCGAGCTGGCGACGCCGGCCGCGCTCGTGCAGCGAAAGGTGCACGCACAGGCAGTGCAGGTTGCGCTTCCAGCCCGGCACCTTGACCACGGCGTGCAGCAGCCCCCTGCGCTCGAAGCGGTGGTCCGAGATGTCCTCGTTCTCGGAGGATACGAACGGAAAACGCGACAGCACGGCGTTGCCGTAGTGACCGTGCTGGTGGACGCGGTTCAGGCCGTAGACGTGCTGCCAGTCCCCGCCGGCGAGGAACTCGTGCTGCGGCGCGCCGGGCCAGGCGGCGAAGCGCAGCGCGTGCCGCTCGTTCAGTCCCTGCACCTCCTGCAGGAACACCAGGTCCGGCGCGAGCGCGCGCAGGCCCTCGCGCAGCTCGTGGATCACCATGCGGCGGTTGAACTGCGACAGCCCCTTGTGGATATTGAGCGTGACGACGCGCAGCCTGGCACTCATCGCGGCCTCATCGCAGATCGAGCTCGAAGCGCTTCTCGAGCAGATCGGCGTCGTCGAAGTGGCGCCGGCCGACGAACGCGGTCGGCTGCCGCCCCCACACGCGCATCGCCCCGGCCGAGCGGATTCCCATCGGCCAGAACAGCAGCCGCTCCGGCCGCTCGGTCCCGGGCACCAGGCCGTCGGGGCCGAAAGCGCTCGCGTGCACGCCGTCGGTACGTGCGAGCGAACGCAGCTCGCCGTAGGGTCGGATCCGGTAGCGCACCGGGCTGTCGCCGCCGCGCGCCACGGAGACGCGCTCGATCGCGTGCGTGCCGCTTGCGAGGCGCAGCAGCGGGCGCTCGCCCTCGGCGATGCGCGGCAGCGCCTGCGGCGAGAAATTCCATTCCTCCAGGCTGTCGGGCGCAGGGAGCGGCTGCGCGCGCGGCGTAGGAAAGAACATGTGGAAGCAGCCGCAGGGATGCATCGCGTCGTACAGGAGCGGCTCGCCGTCCGGCGCGAGCGTCACGCGCCAGGTGATGCCGTCGAGCTTTCCCGCATAGATGTCGTCTGCCGCTTGCGCCGGCCGCTCCGGGAACCAGATCGTGTAGACGAGTTGCAGCAGCACCCGCCCGCGATAGCGCGTCCAGGCGGGATGCGCGTAGGCGACGGGCTGCGAGCCGTCCACCGCGGGCGTCGCCTCGCCGCGCAGCCAGCGCAGCGCGCCGAAGCGGTCGTACTCGCCCCGCACCTCGATCTCGAAGCTCGGCGCGTGGGCTGCGAGCAGTTCCTGCAACTCGGACTCGGCGGGCTCCGGAACGCCGAGCGGGTTGTGCGCGGCGCGCTGGAGAATCGCCGCGGCGCGCGCGCGCGGCAGCGGCCTGCCGGACGCCGGCGCATGGCGCACCAGGCTCGCGCCGGGCGCGCGCAAGCGCTCGCGCCGGAATGCCGCGCGCGTGTCCTCCTCGTAGCGCCGCACCCCCTCTGCAAACGCGAAACGGCTGAGCAGGTACAGGCCGAGGATACGGTGCGCGAGCAGGTAGTCGTCGGGCACCTCGGCGCGGGCGAGCAGCGCGGCGCGCGCCGCGGGCCTGGCGAGATCGATCTCGAGCAGCAGCCGCCCGCATTCCTGCGTGCGCCGCAGCGCGGCGCCGGCCGGCTCCGGCGGCAGGTTCTTCAGCTCGTAGCGCCGTGCCTCGAGATCGAGCAGCAGCATCCTCTCGCCGAGCGCCTGCAGCGCAAGCTCGTCGGCCGCCGCCGCCGGACGCAAGCCGGCGAGCAGGCGGCTTACGCGCAGGTACGGGAACCCCGGCACGCGCGCGTCCTGCGCGTCGCGCACGCCTGCAGCCTGCACGCGCTCGTCGAGCGTGCGATACCACTCGGCGCACTCGCGCACCGCCGGCGCATCGGCGCCCAGGTGGGCGCCAAACGGGGCTTCGAGGCTGGCGCAGCCGGCTGCAAGCGCGGCCACGAGCACAGCGGCGGGCGCGCGCAGCCTCATCGGCCCGGATCCCGGCGCCGCGCGCGCCGCAGCGCCTCGCGGCGCTCGATCTCGCTCACCATGCCGCGGAACTGGTCCTCGATGCTCGCGCGCATGAGCATTTCGCCGAGCAGCGGCGGCATCGACTCCGCCTCGACGGTGCCGCTCCAGCTGAGCAGGATGCGCCCGTCGCGCTGCGGCTCGATGCGGTAGATGCCGTGCAGCTGCTTGAGGTTGCCCTTCAGCAGCGTCGCCTCGATCGCGTGCGGCGGCCGCTCCACCGTGGAGAGCGTCACGTCGATCGGGTAGGAAATGAACAGGAACCTCGCCTCGCCCGACTGCTCGACGATGGCCTCGGCGCCGCGCTGCTCGATTACGCGGCTGCTGCGCATGCCGGGGATGAACTCGGCGAGGCGGTTGTAGTCGGTCAGCGTCTGCCAGACCAGCTCGTGCGGCGCATCGAGCAATGCCCGGCACACCACCTCGAGCGCCTCGTCGCGCCGCGTCGCTTCGACCGTGACCTCCTCGGCGCTCGCCGCCGCCGGCGCGGCGAGCAGCGCGAGGCTCAGCGCGAGCGCTCGCCCAGGATGCGGATCGCGTCTCGGTTCGACCATGAGAAGCATCTTTGCGCCGCCTCGCGCCACGGCAGCCAGAGGCTCGCCGTGTGCTCCTGCGGCGCCAGTGTCACGCCGATCCTGCCGTCGAGCTCGAGGCTGAACACGTGCTCGGTATTATGGGTCGTTCCGGGCGCAAAGCGGCCGCGCCACTGCCGATAGATCTCGAAGGTGTAGACCAGCGGCCAGCGCTCCAGGTCCTGCGGCCGTGCCGCGACGCCGGTTTCCTCGCGCAGCTCGCGCCGCGCCGCATCGGCCAGCGGTTCGCCCGGGTGATCGATAGAGCCGGTGACCGACTGCCAGAAGCCGGGCCGCATCGCGCGCTCGAGCAGCAGCACCTCCAGCTCCCTCGTGTGCACCACGACGAGCACCGAAACGGGGAGCTTCGGTCTCACTTCCTGCTGCGGTAGAGCTCGGCCAGGTGCGAGCCGCCGCCGACGAAAGCGGCGATGAAGGGGTGCCTGCGTTCGGCCCAGTAGGCCGCCGCCGAAGCGAGAACATCCTCGAGCACCCCGCGCTCGTCGGCCGGGATCGCCGCTCCGTCCTCGAAAATCAGCACGTGGCCATCGGCCTCGAGCCACGACAGGTCGGTGAGGCAATCCTCGAGGGCGTCCCAATTGCCGCCGAACCAATCGGGAAACGCGAGCGCACGTGCGATGCGCTCAAGCACAAGCTCCTTCGAAGAAACGCCTTCAAGGCCGACGCGCACCACCCGCAGCGCGCTGCCGCGCACCGCATCGAGGATGTCGTCGGCGCGCGGCGCACGGTAGACGCCGGAGCGCGATGCATCGCTCAGTCTCTGCAGGAGCTTGCCCATCTATTCGCGGATGCGCTTGAAGCTGCGGTAGTGATCCTCGGTGTAGTAGAGCGTACCATCGCGGCCGGCGACGATGCGGCGCGCGCCCCGGTCGCGCGCGCCCGGGGTCGGCACCGTGTACTCGCGGTACCAGCCGCGCTCGCGCCGCGGCAGGATCCTCTCGCGATTGCCGAACGCGGCGCCGTCCTTCTGGTACGGAAACGGCCCGCCCTTGCGGATGAGCGCGATCGTCGCGCGCGCCTCGGGCGGCAGCGCCGAGGCCATGATGTCGCCGATTGCAGAAGCAGCAAACGCCTGGGCCGCAAGCGCGAGCGAGAGCCAGGCGACCGGGAGAAGGCGCGTCACCCTTTGCAGGGACCTTCGATCCACGCTCCAACGGTCACATCAAGCAAGTTCAAGCCGCGGAATCGCGGTAGGTGCTGACCAGTTCGTCGACCAGTTGATGCAATGCCTCCCGAACCTGTGCTTCGCTGCAGCCCATGAGCACCGCATCCTCCAGCGCATCCTGGGCGATCTGGCGCAGTTCCTCATAGTTCTCATTCAGCACCTTGATTTTCTCCAGACACGAGATCGGGGCCCCGTCCGCTTGCTTCCACAGCGGGGCGCGATCGGCGTCCTGCAAACGCTTGGCCATAGGTTGCTCCCTTGATCCCATGTGAACCCGGTTGAACCGCATTCTCCTCTCTTCACGCCTTCGGCGGCTCCCTCAGCCGTAGCCCCAGCTCGCGCAGCTGCTTCTCGTCCACGGGGCTGGGGGCCCGGGTGAGCAGGCATTGCGCGCGCTGCGTCTTCGGGAACGCGATCACGTCGCGGATCGATTCGGTACCGGCCATCAGCGCGACGATGCGGTCGAGACCGAAGGCGATGCCGCCGTGCGGCGGCGCGCCGTATTGCAGGTTGTCGAGCAGGAAGCCGAATTTCCGGCGCGCCTCCTGCGCCGAGATGCCAAGCGCCGCGAACACCTTGGACTGCACCTCGGCGCGGTGGATGCGCACCGAGCCGCCGCCGATCTCCCAGCCGTTCAGCACCATGTCGTAGCCCTTGGAGAGCGCCCGGCCGGGATCGGCTGCGAGCAGGTCCTCGTGGCCGTCCTTGGGGCTGGTGAACGGGTGGTGCATCGCCGCCCAGCGCTTTTCCTCCTCGTCCCATTCGAACATCGGAAAGTCCACCACCCACAGCGGCCGCCAGCCCTGCGCCACCAGGCCGCGGTCGTGGCCGAGCCTGGCGCGCAGCGCGCCGAGCGCGTCGTTGACGATCTTCGCCTTGTCGGCGCCGAAGAAGATCAGGTCCCCCGCCTGTGCCTTGGTGCGGGAGAGGATCTCGCCCAGAACGGGCGCGGGCAGGAACTTGACGATCGGCGACTGCAGCCCCTCGGCACCCCTGCCCGGGTCGTTCACCTTAATGTAGGCGAGCCCCTTGGCGCCGTAGATGGCGACGAACTGCGTGTAGTCGTCGATTTCCTTGCGCGTGAGCTCGCCCCCCGGCAGCCGCAGCGCCGCGACGCGGCCGCCGGGCATTTCCGCGGCGGCGCGGAATACCTTGAACTCGACCGATTTCATCAGCTCGGTGAGCTCGGTGAGCTCGAGCGCGACGCGCAGGTCGGGCTTGTCCGAGCCGTAGCGCGCGAGCGCCTCGGTGTAGCTCAGGCGCGCAAACGGCTCGGCGAGCGCGACGCCGAGCACTTCCTGGAACACCGAGCGCATGAGCCCTTCCATCAGCCGCTGGATCTCGTTCTCGTCGAGGAAGGAGGTCTCGACGTCGATCTGCGTGAACTCCGGCTGGCGGTCGGCGCGCAGGTCCTCGTCGCGGAAGCAGCGCACGATCTGGTAGTAGCGGTCGAAGCCCGCCACCATCAGCAGCTGCTTGAACAGCTGCGGCGACTGCGGCAGCGCGAAGAACTCCCCCGGATGCACCCGCGAGGGCACGAGGTAGTCGCGCGCGCCCTCCGGAGTCGAGCGCGTCAGCATCGGCGTCTCGATGTCGAGAAAGCCCTGCGCATCGAGATAGCGGCGCACCGCCATCGCCACCCGGTAGCGCAGCCGCAGGTTCCTCTGCATCGGCTCGCGGCGCAGATCGAGCACCCGGTAGGTGAGGCGCGTGTTCTCGGACAGATTGTCGTCGTCGAGCTGGAACGGCGGCGGCGCCGAAGCGTTGAGCACCTCGACCGCGTGCGCCAGCACCTCGACCTCGCCCGAGGCGAGCTCCGGGTTGACGGTGCCCTCGGGACGGCGGCGCACCGCTCCGGTCACTTTGAGGACGTATTCGCCGCGCGCCTGCTCGGCGACGCGGAACGCCTCCGGCCGGTCCGGGTCGCACACCACCTGCGCCAGGCCCTCGCGGTCGCGCAGGTCGATGAAGATCACCCCGCCGTGGTCGCGGCGGCGGTGCGTCCAGCCGGCGAGCGTCACGGTCTTGCCGACCAGCGCTGCGGAGAGCTCGCCGCAGTAATGGCTGCGCAGGCTCACTTGCCGTTCCTGCCGTTCGGCGGCGCGACGCCCATCGAGATGACGTATTTCATGGCCGCATCGACGCTCATGTCGAGCTCGATCACGTCCTTGCGCGCCACGATCACGAAGTAGCCGCCGGTCGGGTTCGGCGTGGTCGGCACGTAGACGCTCAGGTAGTCGCCCTTGACGTGCTCGGCGACGGTGCCGCCGGGCGTGCCGGTGAGGAAGGCGATGGTCCACATGCCCTCGCGCGGCCACTGCACCAGCAGCGCCTTGCGGAACGCCTGGCCGCTGGAGGAGAACAGCGTGTCGGAGATCTGCTTCACGCTCGAGTAGATCGAACGCACCACCGGAATGCGGTGCAGCACCTCGTGCCACAACTCGACCAGCCGCGCGCCGAAGAAGTTGGTGGCGAAGATGCCGGTAAGGAAGACGATTACCGCGGTCATCACCACGCCCATGCCGGGAACGTGAAAGCCGAGCCAGTTCTCGGTCCTGAATTCCGGCGGCAGCAGCAGCAGGATCTGGTCGAGCGTGTCGACGACCAGCTTGAGCACCCAGATCGTGATGACGAGCGGGATCCAGATCAGCAGACCGGTGATGAGGTGTTTTTTCATGTGCTGGAAACAAAAAAGCCCGGCAGCATGCCGGGCCCGTGCTGCGGCCCCCTGGCAATCAATTGGTGGTGCTGGCGGTCTTCTTCTCCGCCTTGGTTTCCGTCTTCGTCTCCGTCTTCGCGTCGCTCCTGGTCTCGGCCTTGGCCTGCGCCTGCGCTTCCGGTTGCTTGCCGTTGCCCTTGAAATCAGTCGCGTACCAGCCCGAGCCCTTCAGCTGGAACCCGGCCGCCGACAGCTGCTTCGCGTACTTCTCCTTGCCGCACGCCGGGCACCTGGCGAGCGGCGCCTCGGACGCCTTCTGCAGGTGGTCCTCCCGGTGGCCGCAGGCCGCGCACTGGTATTCGTAGATCGGCATGGCTGGATTATATCGCTGATTCAGTAAGGAATATCGTCCTCCATGTCGTCGAACTTGCCGGCGGGTTTTTTCTCCGCCGCCTTGGGCTCGCCCTTGGCGGCCGCCGCTTCCGCCTTCGGCGCGCCGCGGCCCTCGCCTCTGGGCTCGCCCGCGCCCGCTCTCGAGCCGAGCATCTGCATGGTGTCGGCGACGATCTCGGTGGTGTAGCGGTCCTTGCCCTCCTTGTCCTGCCATTTGCGGGTTCGCAGCCGCCCCTCGACGTAGACCTGCGAGCCCTTCTTCAGGTACTCGCCCGCGATCTCCGCCAGCCGGCCGCGGAACATCACGCGGTGCCACTCGGTCTCCTCCTTTTTTTCGCCGCTCGCCTTGTCGGTCCAGTTGAAGGTGGTCGCCACCGAGATGTTCGTGATCGCCGCCCCGTCGGGCATGTAGCGCGTCTCCGGATCGCGTCCCAGGTTGCCGACGATGATCGCCTTGTTCACCGATGCCATGAGCGTCCCTTTCCCGCTAGTCAGTTACTGTATGAATATACAACGTCTAGGCCTGCGCCGGGTTGACCACGCCGATGCGCGCGGGCGCGCGCATGCCGCCCGCGACCGCCAGCCAGGCGCAGCATAGCCCGGCGCACAGCGCGTACGCGCCCGCGCGCCCGAAATGCTGCGCCACCCAGCCGCCGAGGGCGCCGCCGACGAAAACGCCCAGCGTCTGGGTCGTGTTGTAGACCCCGATCGCCACGCCGCGTCCCTGCGCCGGGGCGAAGCGCGAGACGAGCGACGGCAGCAGCGCCTCGAGCACGTTGAAGGCGACGAAGAACGCGAGCATCGCCGCGGCCAGGCCGGCCACGCCCGGGCGGGTGACGCCGAGCGCCGCTTCGACCGCCAGCAGCACGGCGACCGCGCCCAGCAGCACCGGCTTGGGCCGGTTGCGCCGGTCGGCGTACACGATGGGCGGGATCATGATCAGGAACGAAACCAGCACCACCGGCAGGTAGAGCTTCCAGTGGCTGGAGAGCTCCAGACCGGCGGCGATCATCTGCGCGGGCACGACGATGAACATCGCGTACAGCACGACATGCAGGACGAAGATGCCGACATTCAGGCGCAGCAGCTCCGGGTGCAGCGCGCCCTGGCGCGCCGCTGCGCCGGGCTCCGGCGCGCTCGCCGGCAGCGGCGCATCCGGAACCTGGGTGGCGACGACCCAGATCGCGGCCAGAGCGAGGATTCCGGTGAGCGCGAACAGCCCCGCCAGCCCGATCATCCGGTAAAGGACCGGCGCCGCGACGAGCGAGAGCGCGAACATCAGCCCGATCGTCGAGCCGATCATCGCCATCACCTTGGTGCGGTGGCGCTCGCGCGTGAGGTCCGCGGCGAGCGCCATCGCCACCGAGTTGACCGCGCCCGCCCCCTGCAGCGCGCGCCCGGCGATCGCGGTCCAGATGTCGCCCGCCATTGCCGCGAGGAAGCTGCCGGCGGCAAAGATCGCGAGGCCGGCGTAGATCAGGGGCTTGCGCCCCCAGCGGTCGGAGGCCATGCCGAACGGGATCTGCAGCAGCGCCTGCGTCAGGCCGTAGGCGCCGAGCGCGAGGCCGACCAGCGTCAGGTCGTTGCCGCCGGCGAGCTGCGGCGCGTGCACCGCGAACACGGGCAGGATGAAAAACAGCCCGAGCATGCGCAGCCCGAACACGCTCGCGAGGCTCACGCCCGCGCGCAGCTCGGTGCGCGTCATTCGTTCCGGCTGCATGAAAAGCTGGAGTGCCGCAAGGGGAAAGGGCTATAGTAGCAAGTTTCCCTGCGCTGATTTTCGATCTTGGAACAAATCCGCATCCGCGGCGCGCGTACGCACAACCTGAAGAACATCAGCCTCGAGCTGCCGCGCGAGAAGCTGGTGGTGATCACCGGGCTGTCGGGCTCGGGCAAGTCCTCGCTCGCCTTCGACACGCTCTACGCCGAAGGGCAGCGCCGCTACGTCGAGTCGCTCTCGGCCTATGCGCGCCAGTTCCTGGAGCTGATGGAAAAGCCCGACGTCGACCTGATCGAGGGCTTGTCGCCGGCGATCGCGATCGAGCAGAAGGCGGCGAGCCATAACCCGCGTTCCACCGTCGGCACCGTCACCGAGATCCACGACTACCTGCGCCTGCTGTACGCGCGTGTCGGCACGCCGTACTGCCCGGATCACGGCATCGCCCTGCAGGCGCAGACGGTGGCGCAGATGGTCGACCACGCGCTGGCGCTGCCCGCCAACGCGCCTTTGCTGATCCTCGCCCCGGTTGTGGCCGGCAGAAAAGGCGAGCAGAGCGAGCTGTTCGACGAGTTGCGCGCGCAGGGCTTCACGCGCGTGCGCGTCGACGGGCGCATCCACGAGCTCGAGGCCGCGCCGCGCCTGGCGAAGGGCGTGCAGCACACCGTCGAGGTCGTGATCGACCGCCTGCGCGTGCGCCCGGACATGAAGCAGCGGCTCGCCGAGTCGTTCGAGACCGCGCTGCGCCATGCGGACGGCAGGGCGATCGTTCTCGATGCCGAAAACGACAGGGAGATTCTCTTCTCCTCGAAATTCTCCTGCCCCGCGTGCGACTACGCGCTCGCCGAGCTCGAGCCGCGCCTGTTCTCGTTCAACAACCCGCTCGGCGCCTGCCCGCAGTGCGACGGCCTGGGTGCGGTCGAGTTTTTCGACCCGCGCCGCGTGGTGGCGCACCCGAACCTGAGCCTGGCGAGCGGCGCCATCCGCGGCTGGGACCGGCGCAACCATTTCTACTACTCGATGCTGCACTCGCTCGCCAGCCACTACGGCTTCGACATCGAGGCGCCCTGGGAGATGCTGGACGACGCGATCCGGCAGCGCATCCTGTACGGCTCCGGCGGCGAGCGGATCGCCTTCCGCTACCTCACCGAGCGCGGCCGCACGCAGGTACGCGCGCATGCCTTCGAGGGCGTGATCCCGAACCTCGAGCGCCGCTACCGCGAGACCGAGTCGACGGTGGTGCGCGAGGAGCTGGCCAAGTTCCGCAACACGCAGCCCTGCCGCGAGTGCGCCGGCACGCGCCTGCGGCGCGAGGCGCGTCACGTCAAGGTGGCGCAAAGGACGATTTTCGAGGTTTCCGCCCTGCCCTTGCGCGCTTGCCGGGAGTTTTTTTCCACGCTGAAGCTTGCCGGCGCAAGACAGCAGATTGCCGAGCGCATCGTGCGCGAGATCGGCAACCGGCTCGAGTTCCTGGTCAACGTGGGACTCGACTACCTCGCGCTCGAGCGCCCGGCCGGCTCGCTCTCGGGCGGCGAGGCACAGCGCATCCGGCTCGCCTCGCAGATCGGCTCGGGCCTCACCGGCGTCATGTACGTGCTCGACGAGCCCTCGATCGGCCTGCACCAGCGCGACAACGCGCGCCTGATCGAGACGCTCAAGCGCCTGCGCGACCTCGGCAACAGCGTGGTCGTGGTCGAGCACGACGAGGAGGCGATCCGCGCCGCCGACCACGTCGTCGACATGGGACCGGGCGCGGGCCAGGCGGGCGGCAGCGTCGTCGCCGAGGGGCCGCCGGCGGCGATCATCGCCTGCGCCGAGTCCCTCACCGGCAAGTACCTCGCGCACGCGCTCTCGATCGGCGTGCCGCGCCTGCGCAACCGCCCGGGCCCGAAGCGCCTGGTGCTGCGCGGCGCGACCGGCAACAACCTCAAGCAGGCGACGCTCGAGCTGCCGCTGGGCCTGTTCGTCTGCGTCACCGGCGTTTCGGGCTCCGGCAAATCGACGCTGGTCAACGACACGCTGTACGCCGTGCTGGCGCGCCATCTGTACGGCTCGGCGGCGGAGCCGGCGCCGCACGAATCGGTCTCGGGGCTGGAGCACTTCGACAAGGTGGTGAGCGTCGACCAGAGCCCGATCGGCCGCACGCCGCGCTCCAACCCGGCCACCTACACCGGACTTTTCACGCCGATCCGCGAGCTGTTCGCCGGCGTGCCGGCCGCGCGCGAGCGCGGCTACGACCCGGGACGGTTCTCCTTCAACGTCAAGGGCGGGCGCTGCGAGGCCTGCCAGGGCGACGGGGTGACGCGGGTGGCGATGCACTTCCTGCCCGACATCTACGTCGCCTGCGACGTCTGCCACGGCAAGCGCTACAACCGCGAGACGCTCGAGGTGAAGTACAAAGCAAGGAGCATCCACGAGGTGCTGCAGATGACGGTGAGCGAGGCAATCGGCTTTTTCGCCGCCGTGCCGGCGATCGCGAGGAAGCTCGAGACGCTCGCCGAGGTCGGCCTCGGCTACATCCAGCTGGGACAGGCGGCGACCACGCTCTCGGGCGGCGAGGCGCAGCGCGTGAAGCTTTCGCTCGAGCTCTCCAAGCGCGAGACCGGGCGCACGCTCTACATCCTCGACGAGCCGACCACCGGCCTGCACTTCCACGACATCGGCATGCTGCTGCACGTGCTGCACCGGCTGCGCGACGCGGGCAACACCGTGCTCGTGATCGAGCACAACCTGGATGTCATCAAGACCGCCGACTGGGTCATCGACCTCGGCCCCGAAGGCGGCGACGGTGGCGGCGGCATCGTGGCGACGGGCACTCCGGAGCAAGTGGCCGCTAACTCCACCAGCCACACCGGGCGGTATCTGCGGCGCGCCTTGACAAATACGAACGTTCGTACTATTGTCGCCGCATGAACGCGGCAGAAAAGCTCCGCAAGGGCGAGCAGACCCGTGCCGCCATCCTCGACAAGGCGGTGGAGATCACGAGCCAGCTCGGCCTCGAGGGCCTGACGATCGGCACGCTCGCCGAAGCGACGAAAATGTCCAAGAGCGGCCTGTTCGCGCACTTCGGCTCGCGCGACGAGCTGCTGCTCGCCACGCTCGACTACGGCACCGCGCTTTTCACCGAGCAGGTTTTCCTGCCCGCGCTCAAGGCGCCGCGCGGGCTGCCGCGCGTACGAGCGCTGTTCGGCAACTGGCTCGCCTGGACCGAATCGACGCGCCTGCCGGGCGGCTGCCCGATGATCGGCGCGGCCGCGGAGTACGACGACCGGCCGGGCCCGGTGCGCGACCGCCTGCAGCAGGGCCAGTGGCAGTGGATCGACACGCTGAAGAAGTCGGTGCAGATGGCGAAAGATGAAGGCCATCTCGCCCCCGAGGCCGACATCGAACAGATCGTCTTCGAGATGTTCGGCATCGGCCTGGTGATGCACCACCACCGCCGCCTGCTGGGCGACGCCAAGGCGCGCGCACGCGCGCTCGCGGCGTTCGAGTCGCTGCTCGAGCGCCACTCGGTTTCACCCGCGCAGCCCACGCTGCGCGCCGCTTCCCGCTAGCAGACCTCAGAAGGAGCCCGCCATGCCATTTGCCTCCGCGTTGCGCAGAATTAGCACGAACGTTCGCTTCTTTGCCGGATCGCTGCTGCTGCCCGAGTTCGCCACCGCGCTCGCCGAGCGGCTGTTCCTCACCCCGCCGCGCCAGCGCCAGGGCGAGAGCGCCTTTTTCGACTTCCTCGACGCGCGCGCGAGCTACGTCGAGCACCGCGGCCGGCACCTCGCCAGCTGGCGCTGGGGGCCGGCCGATGCGCCGGCGGTGCTGCTGGCGCACGGCTGGGGCGGGCGCGCCGCGCAGATGCGCGGCTTCGCACCGCCCCTACTCGCCGCGGGCTTCCGCGTCATCGCTTACGACCAGCCGGCGCACGGCATGTCCGAAGGCCGGCTCACCGGGTTGCCGGATTTCGCCGATGCGCTCGCGACGGTCGCGCGCCACCACGGCGGCGTGCACGGCGTGATCGCCCATTCGCTCGGCGCCGCCGGCGCCGCCATCGCGATCTCGCGCGGCCTGCCGCTGCGCCGCGTGGCTCTGATCGGCGCGCCCTCCGACTTCGTAGGCTACACGCGCCAGTTCGCGCGCTGGCACTGGATGCCCGAGCGACTGAGGAGCCTGATGCAGGCGGCGATCGAGGAGCGCTTCGGCGTGGCGATGGCCGAGCTCGAGCTCGCGCGCCTCGCGCCGCGGCTGCAGACCCCCGCGCTGCTGATCCACGATCTGCGTGACCCGGTGGCGCCCTGGGCGCAGGGTGCGCAGGTCGCGCGCGCCTGGCCGGGCGCGCGCCTGCTCACCACCGAGGGCCTCGGCCACGGCCGGATACTGGAGAGCGGCGCGGCGACGCGCGCCGCCGCCGAATTCATCAACGGCAAGTCCGATGTCGCGCCGCTCGCCGAGCCTGCGCTGCCGGATCCGGCGCCGCTATACTGAAAGAAGACCCGGATGGAAATGAAGCGCTCGCTGACCGTCAGCTGGGAAGACCCGCTCGCCGCCTTCGAGGAAGGAAAGAAGCTCGCCCCGCTCGAGTACATGCGCGCGGTGTGCGCCGGCCGCATCCCCGCCCCGCCGATCGCGCGCCTGCTCGGCATGCGCCTGGCGAAGGTCGACGCGGGCGAGGCCGTATTCGAGCTGACGCCCGCAGAGCAGCACTACAACCCGATCGGCGTGGTGCACGGCGGCATCGCCTTCACCCTGCTCGACTCGGCGATGGGCTGCAGCGTGCACACCATGCTGCCGCCGGGCAAGGGCTACACTACGCTCGAGATCAAGGCGAACCTGGTGCGCCCGATCACGCTGCAGACCGGCCCGATCCGCGCGACCGGGAAAGTCATCCACCTGGGAAGGCAGACCGCGACCGCCGAAGCGCGCATCGAGGATGCCGCGGGCAAGCTCTACGCCCACGGCAGCACGACCTGCATCATCCTGGGCTGAGGGCGAGCCCCTGCCAGGCGAGCTGGCGCGCGTGGAACTGCGCCAGCTCGGCGCGATGGCCGATCGACACCAGCGTCGTCGCCGGCAGCCGCTCCTTGAGCAGGCGGTAGAGCGCCGCCTGCGTGTCGTCGGGCAGCGCCGCGGTCGGCTCGTCCATGAACAGCCAGTCCGGCCGGTTGAGCAGCGCGCGCGCGACGGCGAGGCGCTGCTGCTCGCCGCCCGAGAGCACCTGCGCCCAGTTCTCCTCGCGCGCGAGGTCCTGCGCCAGGTGCGGCAGCCCCACGGCGCCGAGCGCCTCGCGCGCAGCGTCATCCGCGATGCCCGCCGCATCCGCGGGGTAGCACACCGCGTGCTTCAGGGACCCGATCGGCAGGTACGCCCGCTGCGGCAGGAACAGCAGCCGCGCGCCCTGCGGCAGCGCGACCCTGCCCTTCCAGTACGGCCAGATTCCGGCGAGCGAGCGGAACAGCGTCGACTTGCCCGCGCCCGAGGGGCCGGTGACGAGCACCGACTCGCCTTCGTTCAGCTCGAGCGTGGTCGGCGCGAGCAGCGTCCTGCCCCCGGGCAGGTCGAGCTCCAGGCGCTCGAGCCTCAGGGTCTTCTGCCTGCCCTCGACGCGCTCGCCGTCCAGCCGCTCGGCCTCCGCGCGCGCATGCTCGAGCGCCTCGGTGAAGCCGGTCAGCCGGTCGACGGTCGCCTTCCAGTTGGCGAAGCTCGGGTAGGCGCTGATGAACCAGGAAAGCGCGCCCTGCACCTGGCCGAACGCCGAGGCGATCTGGAAGATGCCGCCGAGCGGCATGGCGCCCGAGAAGAAGCGCGGCGAGGCCACCACGAACGGAAAGATGATCGCCACCTGGCCGTAAAACGAGGTGAACCAGGTGAGCTGTTTCTGCTTGAGCATCTTGGCCCACCAGTTGGCGATGACGTTGGCGAAGCGCGCGCGGAAATTGGCGAGCTCGCCGCCTTCACCGCGGTACAGCGCCACGCCCTCCGAGTTCTCGCGCAAGCGCACCAGCGCAAAGCGGAAATTCGCCTCGAAGCGCTGCTGGTCGAAGCCCAGAGCGATCAGCGGCCGGCCGATGAGGTGCGTGAGCCAGGTTCCGGCCACCGCGTACAACAGCGCCACCCAGACCATGTAGCCGGGGATCTCGAAGCCCGCCACCGTGAGCGCGCCCGAGATCACCCACAGGATGCCGACGAAGGAGACCAGCGTCACCACCGCCGAGAGCAGCCCGAGCGAGAGCGAGAGCGTCAGGTCGACGAAGATGTTGAGGTCCTCGGCGATGCGCTGGTCGGGGTTGTCGGTGCCCTTGTCGAGCAGCTGCAGCCGGTAGTAGGCGCGGTCCTTGAGCCAGTTGCCGAGATAGCGCTCGGTGAGCCAGGTGCGCCACTCGATGATCAGCATCTGCTGGAAATACAGGCGATAGACCTGCAGCACGATGTACAGCACCGCGAGCAGGGTGAACATGCCGAGCTGGCGGAAGAATTCCGCCTGGTCGCGGCTCTCGAAGGTGTTGTAGAACTCGCGGTTCCAGTTGTTGAACTGGACCTCGAGCCAGACCAGCATCAGGGCGAGCCCCACCACCGTGGCGAGCAGCACCAGCCCCCTGCCGCGCTTTTCCGAGAACCAGTAGGGGCGGGTAAGGGCCCACAGCATGGGGAAGAAGCGCTTTTTCTGCATGGAGTTACCTCGGGGATGGCGCGGTTTGCTGCGGGCAGTTTACAGAACGCCCGCGGCGGGGCGAGAATGGGCCGATGCAGCAGGTCTACCGCTTCGGGCCCACCCCGGAGCAGCCCGCCCGTCACCTTTTCGTCTTCCTGCACGCGAGCGGCGCCGACGCGCGCTCGATGATCCCGGCGGCGTTCAAGTACCAGGGCCGCTTCCCGAGCGCCGCGCTGGTGGTGCCGAGCGGATTTTCCCTGTATGGGAAAACCCCCGAAAGCAAGCAGTGGTTCTCGACCAAGGATCTTTCCGCGGAGAACCACATGGCGCGGGTCTCGGCCATCCTGCCGCGCATCGAGCAGCTGGTGCGGCGCGAGCAGACCAACCACGGCGTGCCGCGCGAGCGCACCGTGCTGATCGGCTACGCGCAGGGCGGTACCGTGGCGCTGGAGAGCGTGAAGGCGATGCCCGAGCTCGCCGGCGCGGTGGTCGCGTACTCGGCGCGCTTCGCGCGCCTGCCGCAGTCCGGCACGCGCATGGCCTCGCGCATCCACCTCGTCCACGGCGGCTACGACTCGGTGGTCTCGCGCGTCTACGCCGAGCGCGCCGCGCGCATCCTCGCCGGGCTGCACGTGCCGGTGACGCTCGATGTCATCGAGCACCTCGGCCACGCCCTCACCCACGAGGCGATCTGCCGCGGCTCACTGCGCCTGCTGCAGGGCATCTACGAGCGCCGCCGCGCCACGCTGCACTAGGGTCGCGCTTCCTGCCCTGCTGCTCTGCGCCGCGCAGGGTCTCGCGCAGGCGCCAAGCTGGCCGTCCGAGCCGGTCGATGCCGCATTCCTGGGCGCCTACGAGGCGCGCTTTCCCGTTCCCGGCGGCGAAGACGCGCCGTCGCTGGAGGTGAAGATCGAATGCGCGCTCGCAGCCGGATGCGCGGTGCTGTTCGGCAGCAGCGCGGAGATCTTCGACGCGATCCGCGTCTTTCCCGAGCGGCTGCTGTTTCAGCCGCGCTTCGCGTTGAAGTACGCGCGCGACCGGCTGGCGCGCGCCGTCGCAGCGCGGCCCGATCTCGAGCCGCTGCTGCGCTCGGGCGCCGAGATCGAGTCCTGCATCGACATGGAGCGCGCGGCCGACCGGTTGATGCAGCCGCCAGACTATCCCGGCGGTTACCTGCTGCTCTGCAAGCTCGACCGCAACCCCTGGCAAAAGCCCGCGCTGCTGCTGATGAGCACCCTGCTCGCCAGCTGCGGCCCGGTGTTCTGCCGCTACGAGATCATGCCGTTGTTCGGCGAATAGCGCCGACGCGCGGCGTTGCACCGGGCAGCGCGCTTGCCGGGCGCTCTACTTGCAGCCGCGCATCGCCTGCTGCACCTGCGACACGCGCGCAGAATGCATCTCGACCTTGCGCCCGGCCGGGCTCATCAGCCAATCGTGCTGCTGCTGCAGCGCGCGGCAGTCGATCTTGCGTCGCGCAGGGTCGGCGGGCAGCGCGCCGATCGCCGCTTCCCTCTTCGCCGCCGGCTTCGGAGCGCTCTTCGCTTTGGCGGCGGGCTTGGCCGCGGTGGGCTTCGCAGCCTGCTTGGTTTTCGCCGCAGGCGCGGGCGCGGCGGGCCGCGCCGCCTCGACCGGCTTGCCGCCGATGTCCGTGCACCCCGGGCCCGGCTGGTTCGTGTACTGTGTCCTGCCGAGCGCGTCCTTGCACTTGTAGGTCTGCGCGAACGCGAGCGCCGGCGCGGCGGCGAGGGCAAGAATGAGAAGGAGCCTGCGCATGCTTCAGGCGCCGAGCGCGGGAAGGTTCCTGAACAGATCGAGCGCTTCCGGATTGGCGAGCGCGTCGGTGTGCTCGACCGGCATGCCGTGCACCACGGCCTTGACTGCCAGCTCGACCACCTTGTTGTTCTTGGTGCGCGGGATGTCGGCGACCTGGATGATCTTCGCGGGGACGTGACGGGGCGTGGTGTTGGCTTTTATTTTCTCTCGAATTTTGTTTTCCAGAGAAGGATCAAGAACAAAACCCGGCCGCAGGCGCACGAACAGCACGACCCGGGTATCGGTGGGCTTGTCGGGCGGCCAGAGCTGGCCGATGGCGACCGATTCCTCGACCTCGTCGATCTTCTCCACCTGGCGGTAGATCTCGGCCGTGCCGATGCGCACGCCGCCCGGGTTGAGCGTGGCGTCCGAGCGGCCGTAGACGATCATCGTGCCCCGCTCGGTTAGCTCGCACCAGTCGCCGTGGCACCAGACGTTCGGGAACCTGGCAAAGTAGGCGGCGTGGTACTTCTCCCCGCCGCGGTCGCCCCAGAAGCCGAGCGGCATCGAGGGAAAGGGCTTGGTGCAGACGAGCTCGCCTTTCGTGTTTACTACCGATTCTCCGTCTTCGTCAAAAACATCGACCGCCATTCCAAGCGAACGGCACTGCAGCTCTCCGCGGTACACCGGCAGGATGGCGTTGGCGTCGGCGAAGGCCGCCATGATGTCGGTGCCGCCCGAGATCGACGACAGGCAGACGTCGCGCTTCACTTTCGCGTAGACGTAGTCGTAGCTCTCGGCCACCAGCGGCGAGCCGGTCGAGACGATCATGCGCAGCATCCCGAGGTCGTGCGTCTCGGCGGGCGCGAGGCCGCGTTTCTCCAGCGCGTCGATGAACTTGGCCGAGGTGCCGAAGTGCGTGAAGCGCTCCTGCGCGGCATAGTCGAACAGGATTCGGCCGCCGCGCTCGAACGGCGAGCCGTCGTAGAGCATGATGCCCGCCTCCGCGCACAGGCCGGCGAACAGCAGATTCCACATCACCCAGTTGCAGGTCGTGTAGTAGAAGAAGCGGTCGCCGGGCCGCACGTCGAACTGCAGCTTGTACATCTTGATTCCCGAGAGCAGCGCGCCGCCCGCCGCGTGCACGATGCACTTGGGCTTGCCGGTCGTTCCGGAGGTGAACAGGATGTAGGCCGGATGGTCGAACGGCAGCTGCGCGTACGCGATCTCTCCCGGCGCGTGGCGGCGCAGCCATTCCTCGAGCAGCACCGCCTTCGGGATGCCGGAAACGTCGGGCCGCGCGCGCAGGTTCGGCGCCACCACCACCTTGCGCAGGCCCGGCAGCTGCTCGGCGATCTGCGCCACGCGCTCGAGCACGTCGTGCTCGCGCCCGGCGTAGCGGTAGCCGTCAGTGCAGAACAGGATCTTGGGCTCGATCTGGCCGAAGCGGTCGATCACCCCCTCGACGCCGAAATCGGGCGAGCAGGACGACCAGACGATGCCGTGCGAGAGCGCGGCGAGCGCGAGCATCCCGGTCTCGGGCATGTTCGGCATGAACGCCGCCGCGCGGTCGCCCGCGCGCAGCCCGAGCGCGGCGAGCGCCTGCGCCGCGCGCGACACATCGCTCGTCAGGTCGGAATAGCTGAGGCGGCGCTGCAAACCGCGCTCGTCCCAGAACACGAAGGCGTCGCCCCGGTCGCCGCGGCGCAGCAGGTTCTCGGCGAAATTGAGCCGCGCCTCGGGAAACCATTTGGCGCCCGGCATCTTGCCAGCGTCGAGCAGCACCGGCGTGCCCTTCTTCGAGGCCAGCACGCCGCAGAAGTCCCAGACCTCGCTCCAGAACGTCTCGGGGTTGGCCACCGTCCAGGCATAGAAATCCGGGTAGGTGTTGAGCTCGAGCCGGTGCTTGCGCACGATCTGGCGCGCGAACTGCGTCAGCTGCGCGCTCTCGATGGCCTGCTCGGAAGGTTCCCAGATCGGCTTCATTGGGCGATTATATTGCGGCGACCCCCATGGCTCCGGAACTGGCAGACCTGCGCGCCGCGCTGAGGCACGATCACCGGCTCGACGAAGCCCGCGCGGTCGGGCGCCTGCGCGCGCTGCAGCCGGCGGCCGCGGTTTGCGCACAGATCACGCTGGCTGCAATGACCCTCGCCAAGCGCGTTCGCACCGCGCCCGCGGCTGCGCTCAGCGCCGAGTCGTTCCTGCGGCACTACGGCCTGTCGACGCGCGAGGGCGTCGCGCTGATGTGCGTGGCGGAGGCGCTGCTGCGCATTCCCGACCCCGCAACCGCGGATGCGCTGCTCAGGGACAGGCTCGCCTCGGGACATTGGAGCTCGGAGAGCGCGGCCGATTGGGCGCTGCTGCTTACCGGAACGCTGATGCAATGGCACGACGACCCCTCTACCCTCAAGAATCTTCTTTCCCGGATGGGCGAGCCCGTCGTCCGCGCCGCGGTGCACCAGGCGATGCGCATCCTCGCCGGGCAGTTCGTGCTGGCCGAAACCATCGAGGGCGCGGCCCGCCTCGCCGCGACGCGCCGGCCGTATCGCTTTTCCTTCGACATGCTGGGCGAGGCGGCGCGGACCGCCGAGGACGCGGCGCGCTACCTGGAGTCCTATCTGGGCGCGATCAACTCGGTGAGCGCGCCCGACTCGATCTCGATCAAGCTCTCGGCGCTCCATCCGCGCTTCGAGGAAGCCAAGCGGCAGCGGGTTTTCAGCGAGCTGTTGCCGAGATTGGAGCAACTGGCGAGCGCCGCCTGCGCGCGCAGCATCACGCTCACGATCGACGCCGAGGAAAGCGAGCGCCTCGAGCTTTCGCTCGACCTGTTCGAAAGCATGGCGGATCGATTTCCCGTTGGCATCGCCGTGCAGGCCTACCAGAAGCGCGCCCTTGCCGTCTGCGACTGGCTGGTCGCGCTCGGCCGCGGCTGCGGCCGGCGCCTGCCGGTGCGCCTGGTGAAGGGCGCCTACTGGGACGGCGAGGTGAAGCGCGCGCAGCAGCTCGGCATGCCGGATTACCCGGTGTTCACGCGCAAGGCGGCGACCGACATCTCCTACGTCGCCTGCGCCGCCCGGCTGCTCGACGCGCCCGCGGCGATCAGCCCCGCCTTTGCGACCCACAACTGCCGCACGGTGGCGACGATCCTGCACCTGGCAAAGGATGCCGAATACGAGTTCCAGAAGCTGTTCGGAATGGGCGACGCGCTGTACGACGCCCTGCTCGCCGGGCACCCGGGGACCGCCTGCCGCATCTACGCGCCGGTCGGCCCCTTCACCGATCTCCTGCCCTACCTGGTGCGCCGGCTGCTCGAGAACGGCGCCAACACGTCGTTCGTGCACCAGATCGCCGATCCCGCGGTGCCGCTCGAACCCCTGGTCGCCGACCCGCTCGCGGCCCTGCCCGATCCCTGCCCGCCCGCGCCGCGCATCGCGCTGCCGCGCGAGCTGTATGCGGACCGCAGGAATTCACTCGGCGTGGACTTTTCGCGCCGGGATGTTCTGGACTATTTCGCGCAGAAAATTTCCCTTGATCGAAAGACCTTGCCGGACCGAATCGCCTCGACTTCGCCTGAGGCGCTCGACGCCGCGATCGCGCGTGCAGCGCAGGCCTTCGAGAGCTGGTCGCGAGCTCCTGCCGGTGAGCGCGCCACCACGCTCGAGCGCGCCGCCGACCTGATCGAGGCGTCCATGACCGACCTTGTTTCGCTCATCGTCCGCGAGGGCAGGCGCACTTGCGTCGACGCTGCGTCCGAAGTGCGCGAGGCGGCCGACTTCTGCCGCTACTACGCCCTCGAAGCGAGGAGGAAATTCTCCGCGCCAGAGCTGCTTGCCGGACCGGCTGGCGAGCGCAACCAGCTCGCGCTGCACGGCCGCGGCGTGTTTGCCTGCATCAGCCCGTGGAATTTCCCGCTCGCGATCTTCACCGGCCAGGTCGCCGCCGCGCTCGCTGCCGGCAACTCGGTCGTCGCCAAGCCGGCGGAGCAGACTCCACGGCTGGGTCTGCAGGTCATGCAATTACTCCGCGAAGCGAACATCCCCGCGCATGCCGCGCAATGCGTGATCGGCGATGGCGAGACGATCGGCGCCCGTCTGGTGGCCGACCCGCGCATCGCCGGCGTCGCCTTCACGGGCTCGACGGAGACCGCGCAGCGCATTCACCGCGCGCTCGCCGCGCGCCCGGGACCGATCGTGCCCCTGGTCGCCGAGACCGGCGGTGTCAACGCCATGATCGCGGATTCCTCGGCGCTGCCCGAGCAGGTGGCGGACGACGTCCTCATCTCGGCCTTCAACAGCGCGGGCCAGCGCTGCTCTGCGCAGCGCGTGCTGTTCGTCGACGAGGGCAGCGCGCTGCGCGTGCTGCGCCTGCTCGCCGGCGCGCTCGCGGAGCTGAAGGTCGGTGACCCGGCCGAGCCCGACACCGACGTCGGGCCGGTGATCGACGCCGCGGCGCGCGCGGCGCTGCTCGCGCACATCGGCCAGCTGCGTGCCGGCGCCAGGCTGATCGGCGAGGCGCCGCTCGCCGCGGGACTCGAGGGCGACTACGTTGCGCCAGTCGCCTTCGAACTGCCGCTCGAGGCTCTGCCGCGCGAGGAAGTGTTCGGACCGGTTCTGCATGTCTGCGTTTACGAAAGAAAAAATCTTGCCGAAGTGCTCGCGTGGCTGCGCGGCACCGGCTACGGCCTCACCCTCGGCATTCACAGCCGCATCCAGGGCTTTGTCGAGCGCGTCGTCGCCGCCGCGCGCGCCGGCAACATCTACGTCAACCGCAACATGATCGGCGCCGTGGTCGGCGTGCAGCCTTTCGGCGGCGAAGGCCTCTCGGGCACCGGCCCCAAGGCAGGCGGGCCGAATTACCTGCTGCGATTCGCGACGGAAAGAACGCTCACGGTCAACACCGCCGCCGTTGGCGGTGTGACCGAGCTGCTCTCCGATCCGCCTGCCACTTTCACGTCCCGATGATGCCGCCGTCCTTCCTGCGGATCACCACCGTCGCCGAGCGCGGCCGGCCGCCCGGGTCGTAGTCGGGCCAGTTGGAGACCTGGCGCGGGCTCGTCTGCCAGCCCTCGCCCGGATGCTGGATGTTGACGAACGCCGTGCGATTGTCGGGCGTGGTGTGGAAGCCCGTGATCTCGCAGCCCGAGGGGCCGGTGAGGAAGCGCCGGTAGACGCGCGTCGCCGGGTCGCAGGCCAGCATCTGGTTGTTGCCGAAATTGGCGTGGTCTCCCTGGTTCATCAATCCCCCGCTCATATCGGTCTGCACCCAGAGCGTGCCCATCGAGTCGATCCACAGCCCGTCCGGGCTGCCGAAGATGTCGCCGCTGATGTTGCCCTTCTTGTGCGGCTCGGGCCGCGCCGGGTCGCCCGCCTCTGCGAACAGCTCCCAGCGGAAGCTCGTCGCTGCAGGATCGTCGCCGGCCTCGCGCCAGCGCAGGATGTGGCCCATGACGTTGTTCGGCCTGCGGTTGGCCGGGTTGGGCCCCTCGTTCTTGCCGGCGCCGCGCGCCGCATTGTTGGTGCAGGCGCAGTACACCGCGCGCGTCACCGGGTGCGGCACGATCCATTCCGGGCGGTCCATCCGGGTCGCGCCCGCGGCGTCGGCCGCGAAGCGCGCCTTCACCACGATCTCCCCCTGGTCGCCGCCGGCGAGCGGCAGCCAGTCGCCCGTCCCATCGGCGTTGAAGCGCGCCGCATAGAGCGTTCCCGCATCGAGCAGGTCGCGGTTGGCGGCGCGGTCGCGCGCATTCCACGGCCGCGCGGTGACGAACTTGTACACGTGCTCGAAAGCCTGGTCGTCGCCCATGTAGATGGCGAGCCGGCCGTCCGCGCCGACCGAGCAGGCCGCGCCTTCGTGCTTCATGCGGCCGAGCGCGGTGCGCTTCACCGGCGCCCAGGAGGGGTCGTAGGGATCGATCTCGACCACCCAGCCGAAGCGGTTCGTTTCGTTGGGATGGCGCGCGGCGTCGAAGCGCTCGTCGTGCTCGTGCCAGCGGTAGCCGCGCCCGGCGGCGGAGAAGCCGAAGCGGCGCCGTTCGGGCGGCAGCGCGCCGCGATCGACGAACATGGACTGGAAATTCTCCTCGCAGCTCAGGTAGGTGCCCCAGGGCGTCCAGCCATGCGCGCAGCCGCCGAAGGTGCCGAGCACCGTGCGTCCCGCGGGATCGGCCTCGGTGCGCAGCAGCGCGTGTCCCGCGGCGGGGCCGGCGACGCGACAGGGCGTGCGCGCGTGCGCGCGCCGCGCGTACTTCGAGGGGCGGACGACTTGCCATCGGCCGTCCCGGGACCGGACTTCGATGACCGAAACCCCGACTGCGTGCTGGGATTTCATGACCTTCTCGGCGCTCCAGGTGTTCTGCTCGTCCGTGTGCATCAGGCGCACATCCGCGTACTCGTGGTTGAGCGCGAGCAAGCCGTGGTCCGAGCGCCCCGAGCCGGGCGGCAGCGGGTAGAAATGCATGCCGTCGTGGTGCATTCCGGCCTGGACCGCCTGCTCGGCGGCGCTGTTCGACGCGTCCATGCGAAACGCCGGCATCGCACCCGGCACGCCCACCGGGTCGCCCCAGCGAAACAGCACGCTTGCCTCGTAGCCGGGCGGCACGCGCAGCGCGTCCTCGCGCGAGGCGGCGATCGGCGCAAAGCCGATCACCGGGCTCACGCCCGCCGGCCGCGTTGCGCAGGCGGGCAGCGCAGCGAGCGCCGGCACCGCCAGCGCGCCTTGCAGCAGCGCGCGGCGCGCCTGCAGCACTTCCGAGAATGTCCGGCGCACGGTACCCTCCTCCCTGGAGTTGTGCGGAATTGTAAGACCGTCGCGCGGCCTGGCGCGCGCTAGGATTCGCCGCGCGGCCGGTGCACGGTGGAGAAATGCGGCTGCGTCAGGACCTCGGGCCGCATGACGGCGTCGAGATCCTCGCGGCTCATCAGCTTTTTCTCCAGCACCAGGTCGTAGACGCGCTTGCCGGTGGCGAGCGCCTCCTTGGCGATCTCGCTCGCGCGCGCGTAGCCGATGTAGGGATTGAGCGCCGTCACCAGCGCGGTGGACTCCTCCACGAAGCGGCGCGCGCGCTCGCGGTTCGCGGTGATGCCGCGCACGCAGCGCTCGCCGAGCGTGCGGCAGGCGGCGGCGAGGTGGGCGATGCTCTTGAACAGGCTGTGCGCGATCAGCGGCTCGAAGGCGTTGAGCTGCAGCTGTCCGCCTTCGGCCGCCAGAGTGACGGCGATGTCGTTGCCGATGACCTCGAACGCCACCTGGTTCACGACCTCCGGGATCACGGGATTGACCTTGCCCGGCATGATCGAGGAGCCCGCCTGTACCGGCGGCAGGTTGATCTCGCCGATGCCGGCGCGCGGCCCGGAGGACAGCAGCCGCAGGTCGTTGCAGGTCTTTGAGAGCTTGACCGCGACGCGCTTGAGGACGCCCGAGAGCTGCACGAAGGCCCCGGCGTCCTGCGTCGCCTCGATCAGGTTGGGCGAGACGATCAGCTCGACCCCGGCGATCTCCGACAGGCGCCGCGTGACGCGCAGCGCGTATTCCGGGTGCGCGTTGATGCCGGTGCCGATCGCGGTCGCCCCGAGGTTGATCTCGCGCGCCAGGCTCGCGGCCTCGGCAAGGCGGCTCTCGTCCTCCTGCAGCATCACGGCGTAGGTCGAGAACTCCTGGCCGAGCGTCATCGGCACCGCATCCTGCAGCTGCGTGCGCCCGACCTTAAGGACATCGGCGAACTCCGCCGCCTTGGCCTCGAACTCCCCTCGCAGCGACGCCATGTCCAGCAGCAGGCGCCGGATGCCGAACTGCAGCGCCACCTTCACCGCGGTGGGATAGACGTCGTTGGTGCTCTGCGAAAGGTTGACGTGGTCGAGCGGGTGCAGGTGCTGGTACTCGCCGCGGGCGTGACCGAGGAGCTCGAGCGCGCGGTTGGCGATCACCTCGTTGGCGTTCATGTTGGTCGAGGTACCGGCGCCGCCCTGGATGACGTCGACCACGAACTCCTCCAGCAGCTTGCCCTCGCGCAGCTCCTCGCAGGCGAGGCGGATCGCGAGCGCGCGCTTCTCGTCCAGCAGCCCGAGCTCGCTGTTGGCGATCGCCGCCGCCTGCTTGACGCAGGCGAGCGCGGACACGAGATCGGGATAGATCGAGATCGAGGTGCCGGTGATGGGGAAATTCTCCAGCGCCCGCAGCGTGTGAATGCCGTAGTAGGCCGTCGCCGGGACGGCGCGCTCCCCGATCAGGTCGTGCTCGATGCGGACTGCTGAGGTCATGGCCAGTCCCGGATTCTAGGCCAGGCGAGCAACGCCGGACCGGCGTTGGCTTGACACGCCGAAAGGGGATACCGAGAATGCATTTTTCCCCAGAGGAGGAGCTCAATGAAACCGGTCAAGGTCCTGCTCGCCGCTGCCGCGGCGCTCGCGCTCGCCGGCACGGCCGCGGCCCAGGAAGGCACGCTGAAGAAAATCAAGGACACCGGCGTCGTCAAGATCGGCCACCGGGACGCCTCGATCCCGTTCTCGTACCTCGACGACAAGCAGCGCCCGATCGGCTACGGCGTCGACATCTGCCTGAAGATCGTCGATGCGATCAAGGCCGAGCTGAAAATGCCCAAGCTGAAAGTCGAGTTCGTGCCCGTCACGTCGCAGACCCGCATCCCGATTCTGACCGGCGGCAACATCGACATCGAGTGCGGATCCACGACCAACAGCGTGGAGCGCCAGAAGCAGGTGGCGTTCGCGCCCACGTACTTCATGACCGGCACCAAGATCATCGTCAAGAAGTCGTCCAAGATCAAAGGCTACGACGACCTGAAGGGCAAGACCGTCGTATTCACCGCCGGCACCACCAACGAGCGTGCGATGAAGGCATATAACGACGAGAAGAAACTGGGGATCAACTTCATCCCGTCCAAGGATCACGCCGAATCGTTCCTGGCGGTGGAAACCGGCCGTGCGGCGGCGTTCCCCATGGACGACATCCTGCTCTACAGCCTGCGGGCGAGCGCCAAGAAACCCGCGGACTACGTGATCGTGGGCGAGTTCCTGTCGGACGACCCTTACGGGATCATGATGCGCAAGGGCGACGAGGCGTTCAAGAAGCTCGTCGACAAGACGGTGATGGGTCTCTACAAGAGCGGCCAGATCAACAAGATCTACGCCAAATGGTTCCAGTCGAAGATCCCGCCCAAGAACATCAATCTGGGATTTCCGATGTCGGCCGCGCTGAAGGAACTGATCAAGAATCCGAACGACAAGGGCGTCGAGGCTTGCGGCAAGATGAAATGCTAGCCGCAGGAGCAGGCCGCATCTAAAAACTGGGGACCTCGCGTCCCCAATTTTTTCCGCCGCCGCATCCAGCCACCCGTACCGCAGCCGTGGATTTCAGCGTTTTTTTCCAGCCGGCGTTCTCGGGGGGAGGCATTTACCTCGACTGGGTGTTCTCCGGCATCAAGTGGACGCTGCTCGTTTCCATCCTTGCCTGGATCATCGCGTTCACGGTCGGATCCGTCCTTGGCGTCCTTCGCACGACCCATCCGGTCGCCCTGCGCGCACCGGCAACGGCTTACGTGGAGGTATTCCGGAACATCCCGCTGCTGGTGCAGATGTTCATCTGGTATTTCGTCCTGCCCGAGATCGTGCCGGAGGGCCTGGGCAACTGGATGAAGGGCGAGATGCCGATGCCGGAGTTCTGGAACGCGGTCCTGTGCCTCGGGTTCTACACCGCCTCGCGCGTCGCCGAACAGGTGCGCTCGGGCATTCAGTCCATTCCGGATGGCCAGACCTACGCCGGTCTGGCCGTCGGCCTCACGCGGGCGCAGGTCTACCGGCACGTGCTGCTGCCGATGGGCTACCGCATCATCATTCCGCCGCTTACCTCGGAATTCCTCACCATATTCAAGAACTCCTCGGTGGCGCTCACCATCGGCGTGCTCGAGCTCACGGCGCAGGCGCGCCAGATATCCGAATACACCTTCCGCACGTTCGAGGTCTTCACCGTTGCGACCGTCGTATACGTGCTGATTACGCTGGCCGTCACGGTCGCGATGCGCGCGCTGGAGAACAGGGTACGGGTGCCCGGCTACATGGGCAGCGGCGGGAAATAGCGCCATGTTTTCCGATTTCGATTTCGACGTCATCTCGCGCTCCATGCCGTATATGGGCGAAGGCATGCTGTTCTCCCTCGGCCTGACATTCCTTTCGATGATTGGCGGCATATTTCTCGGCACCCTGCTCGCGCTGATGCGCCTGTCCTCCTTCAGGGTGCTCAACGCCCCCGCCGCCGGCTACGTCAACCTGACGCGCTCGACTCCGCTGATACTTGTCATCTTCTGGTTCTATTTCCTCGTGCCGCTGGCGATGAAGAAGATCTCGGGCGATGCTTACGCGACCGGAATCGGCCCTTTCTACTCGGCGCTCATTGCGTTCACGATGTTCGAGGCGGCGTACTACTGCGAAATCATCCGCGCGGGGATCCAGAGCGTGCCGCGCGGACAGTCCGACGCCGCTTTCGCGCTCGGCCTCACCTACGGGCAGGGGATGCGCCGGGTAATTCTTCCTCAGGCGTTCCGCAATATGGTACCTATACTGCTTACGCAGGGAATCATCCTGTTCCAGGATACCTCGCTCGTTTATGTGGTTGGACTTACGGATTTCATGGGCGCGGCGTCAAAGATCGCGCAGCGCGACGGCCGGCTCGTCGAAATGTACCTTTTTGCCGCGCTCGTCTATTTCCTTCTCTGCTTTTCGGCGTCGTACGCGGTCAAGCGGCTGCAGGTCAAGTACGGCGCCGGTCGCTAAGGGGTCGGCATGATCGTCGTCAAGAACCTCAGCAAGTGGTACGGCCCGTTCCAGGTGCTCACCGACTGCTCGGCCGAGGTGAGCAAGGGCGAAGTGGTGGTGGTCTGCGGCCCCTCGGGCAGCGGCAAGTCGACGCTCATCAAGTGCGTCAACGCGCTCGAGCCGTTCCAAAAGGGGAGCATCCTGGTCGACGGCGTCCCGGTCGGCGATCCCAAGACCGACCTGCCCAAGCTGCGCTCGCGCATCGGCATGGTGTTCCAGAACTTCGAGCTGTTCCCGCACCTTTCGGTGACCGAGAACCTGACCCTGGCGCAGGTCAAGGTCCTCAACCGCACTCCCGACGCCGCGCGCGAGAAGGGCTTGAAGCTCCTCGACCGCGTGGGGCTGCTCGCGCACAAGGACAAGTACCCCGGCCAGCTCTCGGGCGGCCAGCAGCAGCGCGTCGCCATCGCGCGCGCGCTCTCCATGGACCCGATCGCGATGCTGTTCGACGAGCCCACCTCCGCGCTCGACCCGGAGATGATCAACGAGGTGCTCGACGTCATGCAGCAGCTCGCCCAGGA
>JACOVA010000055.1 GCA_016177575.1 Betaproteobacteria bacterium | reverse complement strand
GGCGGCTGTCGCAGCGCGGGTGCTGGTCGATGAAATTGCACAGCACCAGCTTGAGCGTCAGCTCGCGCTCGCGGTTGCCCTCCGCGGCCGCGCGCGCGATGTCGTCGAGGATCATCGCCTTGATGCACAGCTCGCCTCCCGGCGTGCGGCACAGGTAGTGGCCGAGCTCGACGGCGGCCATCTCGGGAATGTGCTCGTGCTGCGCAATGGCGAGCACTTCCTCCTCGCTCAGTCCGCACAGGCCGATGCAGTCTTCAAGGGTCAGCATAGAAATGTCCTCCGGGTCGTGTCAACGCGGCCACCACATGCCGTACAGCGTGAGCAGGATCTCGAACAGGATCAGCGCCACGATATACCATTCCACGCGCAGCGAGTGGCGGGCGTTGATCAGGTCGACCAGCGTGCGCACGGTCCGCCCGGCGAGGTCGAGCTTGCGCTCGATCATCGCCAGGCGCTCGGGCACCTCGAACTCGGCCTCGAGCAGCGCGTACAGGCGCTCCAGCTCGGGGTGCTCCCACAGCAGCTCGGGCTTGTCGCCGATCTCGGCGCGTCCGACCATGCGGTGCTCGATGCGCAGCAGCGCGCCGATGCGCTTCAGGTGCTCGCGCGTGCGCCCGGGAATGCGCCCCTGGCGCTCGAGCTGCACGGCGAAGGGCTCGATGCGCTCGAAGTCGCCGCCCAGGCGGGTCTCGTAGTGCGCGAGCAGCGCGCTCTTGGACAGCACGTCGGCGATGAGCTGCAGCCGCGGCACGCTGCCCGAGCGCACCACCAGCGCGCCCTCGACCAGCCCCTCGGGGTGGCCGGCCTCGAGGCGCAATTCGAGCGTCTCCTCCTCTGCGCTGCGGTAGCGGTTCTCGAGCATCGGCCCGAGCCGCTCGCGCAGCATGCGCTCGGCTTCCGGCGCGACGCCGAACAGCACCGCGACGCCGTAGCGGAACAGCACCGCCATGCCGCCGCCCGCGATCCGCACCGCGAGCGGAACCCGCGCCAGGATTTCGCTCTCGCCCCAGCCGCGCAGCTCGAGCCGCGTGCCGAGGAGCAGCGCGCGCGCCGAGAACCTGCTGCCCGCGATCGCGTCAGCGGCAGACAAGGACCGGGACCCTCGAGTGCGCGAGCACTTTCATCGTCTCGCTGGCGAGCAGCCGCGCCGCGCTGCCCCTGCCGCCGTGCGAGGCCATCACGATCAGGTCGCATCGGCGCGCGCGCGCGGCGCGCACGATTCCCATCCAGGGCGCGGGCGCCACGCGCCGCAGCAGCCTGCCGCTTACCCCCGCTGCCGTGAACGCGGCCTGCGCCGCGCCGAGGACGGCGTCCGATTGCCGGCGCGCCTGCGCGCGCCAGCGCCGGCCGACGACGCCGGTGACATAGAGCCGCTCGCGGCTGAACAGCGTCGGCACGCCCGCGGCGAGCACATGCACGGCGCTCAGGCGCGCGCCGAGCCGGCGCGCGAGCCGGGCGCCGGCGACCGCCGCTCTCGCCGAGCGCGCGGAGCCGTCGGTCGCAACCAGAACATGGCGGAATGCGCCCACCGCCCCGAGTATGGCCGCGGCGTGCGCGCGCCGCTTGATCGGCGTCAATTCGCCGCGCCGGGTCAGCGAGGCACACTCGTTCGCAGCCGTTATTGCTTGACGCGCCGGCCGCCGGCGGATCTCGGATCGCCCCGGTAGCCGAGCGCCTTCCAGTCGAGCCGCGTCGCCGTCGGGCCGTGGCAGTCGTCGCACTTGAGCGCCTGCGCCTTGGGCACGACCTCGTGGAAGATTCCCAGCCAGCGATCGACCTCGACGTAGCTGACGTCCTTGGCGGCGAGCGCCTTGCCGCGGAAGCCCTTCGCGCCGCCGAGCGCGCTCGCCATGGTGTTGCCGGTGCGGAAGGTCGCCCCGACCGCGACCGGGATCATCATCCCGCTCGCCGTCTCGATCGGCAGCCTGCCGGTGTGATACTTGAACGGCGAGATCTTCGCCCTGGCGTCGCCGATCGAGCCCTGCGGCGCGTACATCGAGACCTTGCCGTTGGCGCCGGGCTTCACCGGCTCATCGAGCAGCGCGGCCGTGCCCTTGCCGTTCCACCACGCGTACGCCGGCTTGACGTTGGAGGCGAACTCGATGTGCGGCTCGAAGCGGCCCTGTCCCTTCACTTCCTCGGACTTCGACCAGTCGCGGCGCATGTCGGTCCGGTCCTTCCGCGCGAAGCTCGGGATATGGCAGGTCGCGCAGGCGACCGCGGCGGTATGGCGGTTGAGCGCGGCGTTCTTCTGGTGCGGCGCGCCCTGATGGCAGCTCTCGCATTGCGGGCGCTGCGCGTTGGTCGGCCAGTCCATGCCGCTCATCTGCGTGCCGGCGCCCTCGACCTTGTGGTCCTTGAACTTGTGGCACTGGATGCACTGCATGCCGCTGCCCATGTGCACGTCGAAATCGCGGCTGGGACTCAGGTGCGCGGTTTCGAGATCGCCGCGCTTGAAGTTCAATCCACCGCCGGAGCCCACGTGGCAGGCGAGGCAGTTCAGGTTGGTCGGCTTGCCGACGTTCTGCGCGATGTTCGCCATCAGCTCGGGGTTGTTGCGCGCCGCCGGCATCCAGGCGAGCGTGCCATCCTCCTTCTTCACCACCTCGCGGCTGTAGTTGGCGGCGTGGCAGAGCATGCAGTCGATATTCTCGAGTTGCGCGCGGCTCAGGGTCTCCGCGGGCTTGAGGCCCAGCCCGGCATGGCACTTGGAGCAGCCGTTGCCGATCACCTTGCCCTGGTCGTTGGTGAGAATGCCGATCCACTGGAAAGACGGGTTGGTGCAGAAATCGTTGGTGGAGTTGATCTTGCCGATCTTCTGGCTGCCGGCGTTGGCGAGGTTCGGCGCCGGCGCCTTCCACTGGTAATGGATCGAGCCGAACACGTGCTTGGCCTGCTCTTCGTGGCAGGCAAGGCAGGTCTTGGTGCCCTCGAAGCCCTGCACGTAGCTCTGATGGGGGTTGACGAGCAGCGTGCCTTCTCCCTGCGCGGGGGTCTGGGGCTGCGCGAGCGCCGCGCCTGCCGCCAGCGCCGTCAGAAGTGCCAGCAACGAAAAGCCTGCCTGCGTTCTCATCGCTTTTCTCCTTTGGGCGGACCCTAACCGCTCTGTCCGCGCGAGATTTGACCTGCATCAGAGGAAAGCGGCGCGCCGTGGCAACTGCATGATTGCATGCGCATATACCAACATGCGCTGCGCTTGATCCGGATCAATTGGCGCGCCCGCCGAAGGCGCAAGCTGCCGCCATGGAAAAACTGGATGCTGTTTTCAGCGCGGTCGCCGCCTACTTTGCCATGCTCGCCGAGCCGACCCGGCTGAGGATCATGCAGGCCATCTGCGAGCGCGAGCGCAGCGTCAACCAGATCGTCGGCGCCACCGGCGTCGCCCAGAGCAATGTCTCGCGCCATCTCGCGCTCATGCACCGGCACGGCGTCCTCGAGCGGCGCCGGGACGGCAACCAGATCTATTACCGGGTCGCCGACGCGACCATGCTCGAGCTTTGTCACCTGGTGTCCGCCCGCATCGCGAGGACGATGGACGAGCAACGTCCGCTGCAGCGCCAGTTGCTCAAGTTCGTCCCGGCGGGCAGAAAGCGCGCCGCAGGACCCCGCGCGCGCCTTGCCCCTCACGCCAAACCACATATTCAGAGATTACGCAGCTAGCGCGCGTCCCGCCCCAGGGCGCGCAGCCTGGCGAGCCACTGCGCGCGCTTCGCGTCGCCGCAGGCCTCGATGTTGCCGATCAGCGTCTCGGCGACCGGACCGATGCCGCAGAAGCTGAGGATGTTGCGCTCCAGTCCCTTGAGGCCGTGCGAGCCGAAGTACCAGCGGTAGACGAAAGACGGCATTCCCATGGTGACCACGATGCGCGCCGATTTTCCAGTCAGCAGCCGCGTCCAGCCCCTGCCGCCTGGGGCGGTGGCGATGGCGAACCCCGGGCGCAGCGCCTGCTCGAGGAACGCCTTGACGAGCGCCGGCATCGTTCCCAGCCAGAGGGGAAAGACGAGCACCATGTGCTCCATCCAGGCGATCGTCTCCTGCGCCTCGAGCACGGCCTGCGGCGGCGGCAGCGTCTCCCACTCCTCGCGCGTGCGCAGCAGCGGGAGCTCGAGGCGCGCGATATCGATCTGACGGATCTCGTGGCCCGCCTGCCTTGCGCCCTGCGCATAGGCGTCCGCCAGCGCATGCCCGAAGTGCCGGCCCGCCGGGTCCGGATGGCCCTGGAAGATCGCGATCCTGTTTTTCAAGCCGGTAGTGCGATGCGTTGCGCTAGCCGCACGCATTCGGCTCCTCGCGCTTCGGGCAGCCGGGCGGGCGCTGCGGCGAGGGCAGCGGGCAGCGGTTCACCTCCTCCGCGCCGCGCTGCAGGAAGCAGGTGAAGGCGCTCGAGGAAGCCGCGAACGCCCAGCATAAAAAAAACCCGATGGAGTACACCGCGAGCCGGCTCAGGCTCGCAGGCTCACCGAAGAGGTAGAGCTCCCTCGGGTCGAAAACGGTGAAGAACACGACCTCGCCGATGCCGCCCACCACGAACGACGGCCAGAGGATCCAGATCGCCCGCTTCATAGCTCCTCCTTCACGATGCGCCACTCGCCGCGCGGATCCTCGAGGATCAGCCGCCAGCGGCCGGCGGCGAGCTGCGGCAACGCCGCCTCGTAGACACCCGCGCCCGCCGGTTCGAGCCGCAGGTGCAGGTCGTGCCCGGCGCGCGTGGCATGGACGAACTTGAGCAACAGCGCGGCCGGCGCGTCGCCGTGCAGGCGCACGCGCAGGCGCCCGGCCTCGCGCTCGAACTGCGCCGCGATGCCGCGCCGCTCGGCCGCCTGCTCGCGCCGCGTGACCGCATTCACCGCCAGGCCGCGCTTGTAGTAGTCGTCGGCGACCAGGCCGTCGGCGCTCGCCACGGCGATCCAGAGGGTGGCGATGCCGGCGAGCACCGCCGCGGCGGGCGGCGCCATCACGATCCACGGCCAGGGCTCCTTGTACCAGGGCGTCATGGCGTCACCTCACGATGAAGACGGATTTCTCGCGCACCGAGACGCTCTCGCTGTCCGCCGCACGCACGCTGAAATGGATGCGGTGCGTGCCGGGAGTCGACGCGACCGGATCGAGACGCAGCCGCACCGGCACCATGCGGCTCTCGGCCGGCCCGAGCTGCACGCGCGCCTCGCTCGCCAGCTGCAGCGTCGGCAGGCCCGCCGCGCTCAGCTCGAAGACGCGCTCGCGCTCGGCGGTGTTCATGATCTGCAGGCGGTAGACGTTCTCGATGCGCCCGCCCCCGACCTCGCGCGCGATCGCCGCGCGGTCGCGGATCACGTCCACCTTGAGCGGCACGCGCAGGGCGAGGCCGAGCGCCACCGCGCCGATGATGGCGACCAGGATGCCGGTGTAGACGAGCACGCGCGGCCGCAGCGCGCGCCGGAACATCTGCTCGCGCGTCAGCTTGCGCTCGATCGCGTGGGTGGTGGAATAGCGGATCAGGCCGCGCGCGTAGCCCATGCGGTCCATCACCTGGTCGCAGCCGTCGATGCAGGCGGCGCAGCCGATGCACTGGTACTGCAGGCCGTCGCGGATGTCGATCCCGGTCGGGCAGACCTGCACGCAGATGCCGCAGTCGACGCAGTCGCCCAGGCCGAGCGCGCGCGCGTCGATTTTCTTCGCGCGCGGCCCGCGCGCCTCGCCCCTTTCGCGGTCGTAGGTGATGATGAGCGTGTCCTTGTCGAACATCGCGCTCTGGAAGCGCGCGTACGGGCACATGTAGATGCAGACCTGCTCGCGCATCCAGCCCGCGTTGCCGTAGGTGGCGAAGCCGTAGAACAGGACCCAGAACGTCTCCCAGGGCCCCAACGCCGGGGTCGGGGCGCCGGCGTTCGACACGAGCAGGCTCATCGCCGCGCCCCAAAGCTCGCGGATCGGGGTGAAGTAGCCCACGAAGGTGAAGCCGGTCCAGAGCGCGAACGCGATCCAGGCGAGGTGCTTCGTGGACTTCTTGAGGAATTTTTCCAGCGACAGACCCGCCCCGTCCAGCCTGATCCTGGCGCTGCGGTCGCCCTCGATTTTCTTCTCGATCCACAGGAAGATCTCGGTGTATACGGTCTGCGGGCAGGCGTAGCCGCACCACAGCCTGCCGGCCACCGCCGTGAACAGGAACAGCGCCAGCGCGGAGACGATCAGCAGGGCGGTGAGGTAGATGATGTCCTGCGGCCAGAACACCAGGCCGAAGACGTAGAACTTGCGGTGCGCGATGTCGAACAGCATCGCCTGGCGGCCGTTCCAGGTCAGCCACGCCGCGCCGTAGAACACGAGCTGCGTCGCCCACACCAGCGCCCAGCGCCAGGCGGCGAACCAGCCGCGCACCGCGCGCGGATAGATCGCCCTGCGCACCTCGTAGAGCGCCTGCTGCGTGCCTGCGGCGGAATCTTCTTGCGGGACGATCTTGAGGGAAGGTTGAGCCATGCCTTCCTCTGCGGGTTCACTTCATGTGGGACGCGCGCGCAGCGCCGGAGAGCGAATAGACGTAGGCGGTGAGCAGGTGGATCTTGGCGGGCGTGAGCAGCTCCTTGTGCGCCGGCATCTGGTCGGTGCGGCCCTTGGCGATGGTCGCGATGATCTGCTCCTCCGCGCCGCCGTGCAGCCAGACCGGGTCGGTCAGGTCGGGCGCTCCCATCGCCGGATTGCCCTTCGCCTCGGCGCCGTGGCAGGCGACGCAGGTCTTGGCGTACAGATCCTTGCCGCGCGCGACGCGGATCGAATCGGCCGGCTTGCCCGAGAGCGACATCACGTAGTGCGCGACGTCCTTGACCCCCTGCTCGCCGAGCGCCGGTCCCCAGGCCGGCATCATTCCGACCCGGCCGTCGGTGATCGATGCCTTGATCGCCGCGGGCGTGCCGCCCCACAGCCACTCCATGTCGGTGAGATTGGGAAAGCCGCGGCTGCCGCCGCCGTCCGAGGCGTGGCACTGCGCGCAGTGATTGAGGAACAGCTTCTGGCCGACCGCGAGCGCCTCCGGGTTCTTCGCCAGCGCCGCCACATCCTGCGCCGCGAAGCGCTCGTAGAGCGGTCCGTAGGCCGCGAGCGCGCGCGCGTTCTCTTCCTCGAGCTGCTTCACCTGCGTCCAGCCGAGCGTGCCGCGGAAGCTGCCCAGGCCGGGATAGAGCACCAGGTAGGCGAGCGAAAAGACGATCGTCAGGTAGAAGAGCCACGCCCACCAGCGCGGCAGCGGGTTGTTGTACTCCTTCAGGTCCTCGTCCCAGACGTGGCCCGAGGTCTCCGACTCGGCCGGCTTGCGCACGCTCTGCAGCTTGAGGAACACGCCGCAGGCGATCACCGAGACGAGGCTCACCAGACCGATGTAGACGTCCCAGAATCCCGAGGTGAACTGGCTCATGGCTCGCGGTCCTCGAGGATGCTGCTGCCGTGCCGTTCGAGGGCCTGCCTGCGCGACGGCGTGTAGGCCCACCACACGATGCCGAGGAAAGCCGCCAGCGCGGCAATGGTCACGAGGATGCGGGCCGTGTTCAGGTCCATGGTCAGTTCGCCTTGTTGCGCAGCGCCGTGCCGAGCACCTGCAGGTAGGAGATGAGCGCGTCTATCTCGCTCTTGCCCTTCAGCTCCGCGCTGGCGCCTTTGATCTGCGCGTCGGAATACGGCACCCCGAGCAGCCGCAGCGCGCGCATCTTGGCCTCGATGCCGGCCGCGTCGGCGGCAGTGCGTGCGAGCCACGGGTAGCCGGGCATGTTCGATTCCGGCACCACCTGGCGCGGGTTCATGAGATGGATTCGGTGCCATTCGTTCGAGTAGCGCCCGCCGACGCGGTGCAGGTCCGGGCCGGTGCGCTTCGAGCCCCACTGGAACGGGTGGTCGTAGACGAACTCGCCCGCGGTCGAGTAATGGCCGTAGCGCTCGACCTCGGCGCGGAACGGCCGCACCATCTGCGAGTGGCAGTTGTAGCAGCCCTCGCGCACATAGATGTCGCGTCCGGTGAGCTGCAGCGAATCGTAGGGCTTGAGGCCCGCTACCGGCTCGGTGACGCTGCGCATGAAATAAAGCGGCACGATCTCGACCAGCCCGCCCACCGCCACCACCAGGATGACGAGGACGATGAGCAGCGCCTGGTTGCGCTCGATCAGGTCGTGAGTCAGTCTCATGACGGCCTCATGCGTGCACCGGCACCGGGATCGGCGCCTCCGCGGGCTTGGAGGCGAGCACGGTCTGCAGGACGTTCCAGGCCATGATCAGCATGCCGGCGAGGTACAGCAGGCCGCCCAGGAGCCGGATGGCATAGAACGGATAGGTCGCCTTGACGCTCTCTACGAAGGTATAGGTGAGCGCGCCGTCCTCGCCCACTGCGCGCCACATGAGACCCTGCATCACGCCGGCGATCCACATCGCGGCGATGTAGAGCACGATGCCGATGGTGGCCACCCAGAAGTGCACGTTGATCAGGCGCACGCTCCACATCTCGCTGCGCCCGAACAGGCGCGGGATCAGGAAGTAGATCGAGCCCATCGACACCAGGCCCACCCAGCCGAGCGCGCCGCTATGCACGTGGCCGATGGTCCAGTCGGTGTAGTGCGACAGCGCGTTCACGGTCTTGATCGACATCATCGGGCCCTCGAAGGTCGACATGCCGTAGAACGAGAGCGAGACGACGAGGAACTTGAGGATCGGATCGGTGCGCAGCTTGTGCCAGGCCCCCGACAAGGTCATGATGCCGTTGATCATCCCGCCCCAGGAAGGCGCGAGCAGGATGAGCGAGAACACCATGCCGAGCGACTGCGCCCAGTCCGGCAGCGCCGTGTAATGCAGGTGGTGCGGCCCCGCCCACATGTAGGTGAAGATCAGCGCCCAGAAGTGCACCACCGACAGCCGGTAGGAGTACACCGGGCGCTCGGCTTGCTTGGGGATGAAGTAGTACATCATGCCGAGGAAGCCCGCGGTGAGGAAGAAGCCGACCGCGTTGTGGCCGTACCACCACTGCACCATGGCGTCCTGCACGCCCGACCAGACGAT
>JACOVA010000052.1 GCA_016177575.1 Betaproteobacteria bacterium | reverse complement strand
GTAGTAGACCATCGGCTTGTCGTAGACCGGCAGCAGCTGCTTCGACACCGCGAGCGTCGCCGGGTACAGGCGCGTGCCCGAGCCGCCGGCGAGAATGATTCCCTTCATGCGATGGCCCCCTTGTCGATGCGCGCGAGATCGGCGTCCACCATCATCGCCACCAGCTCCTCCAGGCTCGTCTTCGGCGACCAGCCGAGCGCCTGCTTCGCGTGCGCCGCGTTGCCGAGCAGCGCGTTGATGTCGGCGCGGCGCAGCAGCGACTGGTCGACCTCCACGTGGCGCTCGTAGTCGAGCCCCGCGTGCGCGAAGGCGATGCGGCAGAAATCGCGCACCGAGGCGCTGCGGCCGGTGGCGATCACGTAGTCGTCGCCCTTCGGCTGCTGCAGCATGCGCCAGATCGCCTCCACGTAATCGCCGGCGAAGCCCCAGTCGCGCTTGGCCTCGAGGTTGCCGAGCTGGATCTTCTGCTGCTTGCCGCGCTTGATGCGCGCCACGCCGAAAGTGATCTTGCGCGTCACGAATTCGATGCCGCGCAGCGGCGACTCGTGGTTGAACAGGATGCCGCTCGAGGCGTGCAGGCCGTGGCTCTCGCGGTAGTTGATGGTCATCAGATGCCCGAACGCCTTCGCCACGCCGTAGGGACTGCGCGGGTGGAAGGCCGTGGTTTCGTCCTGCATCGGGGTGCGCGCCGGGCCGAAGATCTCGCTCGAGGAAGCCTGGTAGAAGCGGATCTTCGGATCGGTGCAGCGGATCGCCTCGAGCGCGTTCACCACCGACATGCCCGTCACCTGCGCGGTGACCGCAGGCAGGTCCCAGGACTTGTCTACGAAGCTCTGCGCGGCGAAGTTGTAGAGCTCGGCCGGCTGCGCCTGCTCGAGCGCGCGCAGCAGCGACGAAATGTCGGTGACGTCCCCCGTGAGCAGCTTGACCTCGCCCGCGACGCCGAGCTCGCGCAGGCGCCAGAGCGCGTCGCTGCCGCGCCGCGCGACCAGGCCATGGACGCGGTAGCCCTTCTCGAGCAGCAGGCGCGAAAGGTAGGCGCCGTCCTGCCCGGTCACCCCGGTGATGAGCGCCCTCCTGCCCTGCGTCGTCTCAGCGTTTGCCAAGGTACCAGTCCACGGTCTTGCGCAATCCGGATTCGAAGCTCTCCTGCGGCCGCCAGCCGAGCTCGCGCTGGATTCTCGAGGCGTCCATGGCGTAGCGGCGGTCGTGGCCCGGGCGGTCCTGCACGAAAGCGATCAGGTCCGCGTGGCTGCCGCCCCGGCGCGGCCGCGCCGCATCGAGCAGCGCGCACAGGCTCTTTACCACCTCGAGATTGGTCTTCTCCGCCCCGGCGCCGATGTTATAGCTTTTTCCGGCCGCGCCTTTTTCCAGCACCGCGCGGATGGCGCGGCAGTGGTCGAGCACGTAGAGCCAGTCGCGCACGTTCAGCCCGTCGCCGTACACCGGCAGCGGCTTGCCGGCGAGCGCGTTCGTGATCACGAGCGGGATCAGCTTCTCGGGAAACTGGCGCGGGCCGTAGTTGTTCGAGCAGTTGCACGTGAGCACGGGCAGCCCGTAGGTCGCATGGTAGGCGCGCGCGAGGTGGTCGGCGGCCGCCTTGGAGGCCGCGTAGGGGCTGTTGGGCGCGTAAGGGCGCGCCTCGGTGAAAGGCGGCTCGGCCGGCCCGAGCGAGCCGTACACCTCGTCGGTGGAAATGTGCAGGAAGCGGAAGCGCTCCTTGTCGGCGGCGCCGAGCCCGTCCCAGTGCGCGCGCGCTTCCTCGAGCAGGCAGAAGGTGCCGACCACGTTGGTCTGCACGAAATCGGCCGGCCCCTCGATCGAGCGGTCGACGTGGCTCTCGGCGGCGAAATGCACGAGCGCGCGCGGCCGGTGCTCGGACAGCAGGCGCCGCACCAGCTCGCGGTCGCAGATGTCGCCCTTGACGAACTGGTGGCGCGCCTCGCCGGCGAGCGACTCCAGGTTCGAGAGGCTGCCGGCATAGGTGAGCTTGTCGAGGTTGACCACCGCCTCGCCCGTCTCGGCGATCGTCTGCAGGACGAAGTTGGCGCCGATGAAGCCGGCGCCGCCGGTGACGAGGAGCATGCGGCGATTATCGCATCGCCCCGCTCAGCGGGCCGGCCCGTACTCGGGAATCCACGCCTTCAGCCTGGCGCGCACCGCCGCGGAATCGAGCGGGCCGGAATTCTCGAGCCAGTCGAGCACTTCCTCGGGCAGCGCGCCGTTCTCGGGCGCCCTCGCCTTCGCGATGCGCAGCTTGGGGTGCGGCGTCGGCAGGGTCGTTTCCGCTCCGACCAGCACCTCCTCGTAGAGCTTTTCCCCGGGCCGCGGCCCGGTGTAGACGATCCGGATGTCCTGCTCGCTGAAGCCCGAGAGCCGGATCATCTGGCGCGCGAGCTCGGCGATTTTCACCGGCTCGCCCATGTCGAGCACGAAGATCTCGCCGCCCCTGCCCATCAGCCCCGCCTGCAGCACCAGCTGCGCCGCCTCCGGGATCGACATGAAGAAGCGCTCCATGCCTGCATCCGTCACGGTCACCGGGCCGCCGCGCGCGATCTGCTCGCGAAAGCGCGGGATCACGCTGCCGGTGGAGCCGAGCACGTTGCCGAAGCGCACCATGACGAACTGTGTCGCGCCGCGCGGCTGCAGCGCCTGGCAGAGCATCTCGGCCAGGCGCTTGGAAGCGCCCATCACGCTGGTCGGGTTGACCGCCTTGTCGGTAGATACAAGGACGTAAGTCAGAGCGCCGGCGGCCTGTGCGGCGCGCGCAGTGACGACGGTCGAGAGCGCGTTGTTGACCACGGCCTGCAGGGCGTTGTCTTCCTCCATCAGGGGCACGTGCTTGTAGGCCGCGGCGTGGAACACGATCTGCGGACCATGCCGCGCGAAGACCTCGTTCACCCGTGCCGGATCCTTGGCGTCGCCGATCACCGCCGCGACCGCGAGCGCGGGATGGCGGTCGCGAAATTCCTGCTCGATGGCGTAGAGCGCGAACTCGGAATTCTCGAGCAGCACCAGGCGCGCCGGCGCGAAGCGCGCGATCTGGCGGCAAAGCTCCGCTCCGATCGAGCCCCCGGCGCCGGTGACGAGGACCGACTTGCCCTTGAGAAAGCCGCTCAGCCGGGCGTCGTCGAGCTGCACCGGGTCGCGCCCGAGCAGGTCGTCGAGCTCGACCTCGCGCAGCTGCGAGACGCTCACCTTGCCGGAGACGATGTCGGAATAGGCCGGCACCGTCATCACGCGCAGCCCGGCCGCCTGGCACAGGTCGAGCGCGCGCTTGCGCACCGCGTGCGTGGCGCCGGGCATGGCGATGATCGCCTGCGTCACTCCCATGCGCTGGGCGATCTCGCCCGCGCGCGCGAGCGGCCCCAGCACCTTGACGTCGTGGATCGCGCCGTCGTGCTTGCGCGCGTCGTCATCGAGCAGCGCCACCACGCGCCACTGGCTGCTGTTGGCGAGGTCGCGCAGCAGCGCGGCGGCGGCAACGCCCGCGCCGAGCACGATCACCGGCTCGGCCTGCGGATGGCGCACTACGCCGAGCAGCCGCCCCTCCTTCCAGGCGCGGTAGAGCAGCCGGCTGCCGCTCATCGCGCCGATCAGCAGCACCGGCGCGATCAGGAACACCGAGCGCGGCACCACCAGCTCGGGCGCGGCGAGCAGGATCAGCGCCGGCACGGCGAGCGAGACCACCGCGACCGCGACCAGGATGCGCTGCAGGTCCGGCAGGCTCGCATAGCGCCACAGGCCGCGGTACAGCCCGAGGCGCCAGAAAACGAGCGCGTTCACCGCCACCACCCAGGGCAGGGTCGCAAAAGCGGTGCGCGCGAATTCGGGCGGCACCTCGAGGTTGAAGCGCAGCCAGAACGCCACCAGCCACGCCACGCCCGAGGCGACGATGTCGTGCGCGAACGCGAGCAGGGCGCGCAACGGAAACGGCCGGCGCGTCATGCCGGGGCGCCTCCGGACTGGCGGCAATAGCGGGCCCAGCGCAGGTCGATCCAGACCGCGATCCCGATCAGGATGAGCGTCGCCGCGCCCAGCGCGCCGAGCTGCAGCGCCGGGGCAGCGGCGCGCGCGAGCAGCGCCGTCGCCGCGCAACCCGCCATCGCCGCGTACTCGATCCACGCCGTGCCGCGATGCCCGAAGCCCATCCTCACCAGCCGCTGGTAGTAGTGCTCGCGATGCGCCTGCCAGACGCGCTCGCGGCGCAGCAGCCGCCGGAGCAGCGTCAGCGTGGCGTCGCAGGCGAACGGGGCGAAGACGAGCATCGGGAACCAGAGCGGCCAGGCGCCCGCGTGCCAGCCGGCGATGCCCAGGGTGCCGGCGAGAAAACCGAGCGGAACCGAGCCGACGTCGCCCATGAAGATGCGCGCCGGTGGATAGTTGAAGAGCAGAAACACGCCCGAGGCGACGGCGATGCTCATGCTCATGCCCGCGAGGGCGGCGTGCCCGGAGAGCTGCGCGGCGAGCGCATAGGCGCCGAAGCCGATCAGCGCCATGCCGCCCGCGAGGCCGTCAGCGCCGTCCATGAAGTTGTACAGATTCGCCGACCACGCGATCGCCAGCGTCAGCACGATGAGGGCCAGCGGCTCGCCGATGCGCATATCGAGCAGCAGCACCGCCGCGGCGGCCAAGAGGTGCGCCGCGAAGCGCGCCAGCGCGGGCAGCGCGATGGCGTCGTCGGCGAGCGAGACGGCGGCGAGCGCGCCGGTCATGGCGAGCGTCGCGGCGAGGCCCTGCGGCGCGAACGCCGCGCCCGCGGCGATGCCGGCGACGATCGCGAGGCCGCCGCTGCGCGGCACCGGCCGCTCGTGCAGCGAGCGCTCGTTCGGCCGGTCGAGCATGAGGCGCCGGCCGAAGGGCGAAAGCAGGATCGAGAGGCAGGCGAGCGAAACCGCGAGCGCGGCGAGCGCCGGCTGATATTGCATGGCCGGCATTTTATCCGCCCCGCGCTCTGAACCATTGCGCGCTGAGCTGCAGCCCCTGCGCGAAAGCGTGCGGCGGCGCCCAGCCGAGCTCGCCCCGCAGCGCGCGGTCGTCGATGACGAGCGAGCGCGTCAGCTTCTTTGCCGCCGGCGCGATCTCGAGCAGCGCCGGCGGGCAGGCGAACAGGCGCGCGGGCCGGCCGAGCGCCGCGCCGAGCGCGCGGCAAAGCTCCGGCGTCGAGACCGCGGCGCCGTCGCTCACCAGATAAGCCTTGCCGGCGGCCTGCGGCGCCTCGAGGCAGCGGATCACCGCGTCGGCGAGATTGCCCGCGTAGAGCAGGCTGCGGCGGTTGGCGATGCTGGCGAAGGGAAGCGGCCAGCCGCGCGCGAGCGCGTGCAGCAGCGCGAGGAAGTTCGCCTTCACACCCGGGCCGTAGACCAGCGGCGGGCGCAGCACCGTGAGCGCGAGGCCCGGGAGCGCGCGCAGCGCGGCTTCCGCGTCGGCCTTGGCGCAGGCGTAGGCGTCCTGCGGCGCGAACGGGCTCGATTCATCGAAGGGCGCCTCCGGGGTCTCCTCGCCGTGCACCTTGACCGAGCTCATGAAGATCATGCGCACGCCGGCGCCGGCGGCGGCCCTGCCCAGGCGCAGCGCGGCATCGACGTTGACGGCGCGAAGGCGCTCCGCGGATACGCCTCTTGCGTGAGCAAGCGCCGCGAGATGCACCACTGCGGCGGCCCCGGCGAACCGGGCCTGCCAGTCGGAGAGCGCCGCGATATCGCCGCCGCGCGTGCGATCGAGCGCATGCACCTCGTGGCCACGAGCGCGCAGCATCGGGCAGAGCGTCTGGCCGATGAATCCGGAGGCTCCCGTGACGACGATGCGCATGTTCAGGCCGCGAGCCGCAGGCGCAGCGCCTGCACGAGGCGCGCGACGCGGGCCGTGAAAGCATCGAAGGAAAACCGCTCCAGGTGCGCGCGCGCGAGGCGCGGATCGGGCCGCGGCCGGCCCGCCAGCAACGCGTCGACGAGGCGCATGAAATCCGCGCCGTTGTCCTGGCGCGGATCGCGGTACAGATAGCCGGTCGCGCCATCGAGCATCGTCTCGGTGAACGGCGGCGCCGCGACCGCGAGCACCGGGACGCCGCAGCTTTGCGCCTCGATGAGGTTCAGGCCGAGCGCTTCCTTCTCCGGCAGGCCGCTCATCAGGTAGTCCAGCCTGGCATAGACGGCGGCGACGTTGTCCTGGTAGCCCCAGAAGCGCGCCCGCTCCGCCAGCGGGCGCAGCGCGCGCCTGAGGTCGCGCACCGACGCGTAGCCGCCGGCGCCGAAGATCTCGAGATTGACCCCCGGACGCGCCGCGAGCAGCGGCGCGAGGAGCGCGAACTGCGCGGGGAACTGCTTGATCGGCGTGAGGCGCGACACGATTCCCAGCGTCAGGCCCGGCCGCTTGCGGTATTGCGGTGCACCCCGGGCCCGGGAAAAGATGGGGTAGAGCGCGCTGAGCGCCATGTCGCGCAGCTTGCGCCGATCGAAGTCATAGACGCTTCCCGCGCGCACTTCTTCGGTCGCCGCGCCGCGCGCCTCGGCTACGCCGTAGAGGGGCTCGTCCCACGCCGGCGCGCCGATCGCGCGCAGCC
>JACOVA010000051.1 GCA_016177575.1 Betaproteobacteria bacterium | reverse complement strand
TAAGATCAATACGGCCCGCGGGTAAAAGGCGTCTTCTGAGGGCATGCGATCGAGCGGGATTCTCGGGTTTGCGGCGGCAGCGGTGCTGCTCGCCGCGCATGGGACGCTCCTCGCTCAGGGCGCAGAGCGCAGCGGCAAGGATGTCGCAGGCACGGTCTGCTCGGCTTGCCACGGCCCCGGCGTGCAGGGCGCGCCGCGCATCGGCGAGCGCGAGGCGTGGGCGCCGCGCTTCTCGAGGGGGATCGACGGCCTCGTGCGCTCGGCGATCCACGGCCACGGCGGCATGCCGGCGCGCGGCGGCCAGGCGAATCTCACCGACGGCGAGCTGCGCGCGGCGATCCTCTACATGTTCGATCCGGCGGGCGCGGACGCGGCTCCCGGGCACGCCGCGGCTGCAGCGGCACCGCGCGCGGATCCGGGCCACCGGGCGGCGGGCGGCATGGACATCTATCTCGGCATGGTGCGCGCCGAGGCGCTGCTCGCGTATCCGCGGGAGTCGGTCGAGCGCACGATGCACGGCGGCGTTCCCTCGGGGCCGGGCTACTATCATGTCAACGTCTCGCTGGCCGACGAGCGCACGCACGCGCCGATCACCGGCGCGCGCGTTTCGGTCCGCTTTGAGCAGCCGGGCGCACCGGCCGCCGCGGCCACGCTCGAGCCGATCCCGCTCGGCGCTGCGAGCTACGGCAACTATGTCAGGCTGCGCCCCGGCGCCGCATACAAGGTCGTCGTGAGCGTAGGCCGGCCGGGCTCCGGGCGTCCGGTCGCGGCGAGATTCGAGCGCCGCCTCGACTAGGGCATGCGCCCGCTCGCTTTGCGGGGCATGGCGCGGGACGCTAAGCTAGCGTCGGGCTCATACGACATGTCGATCAGCGCTCCCTCCGCCGAGGCCGGCGACGCGGTACCCAGCATCGAGCAGGAGGAGCTGCGCGGCATTTCGCGCACCGTCGCCGAGATCCACTGGCTGCTGCTGATCCTGGTCCTGCTGTACGCGATCTTCGGCGACGGCGACAAGGAGGCCGAGGCGGCAGTCCTGGCGGCGTGCTTTTTCTACGCCGCCTTCGTGCTCTCCTTCCGCTACGCGAACTTCTACCGGCGCGAGACGCGCTGGAAGGTGGCGCTCGAGTCCTGGGCGATGATCGCGTTCATCACCTGGGTGCTGTACTTCACCGGCGGCCTGGCGAGCCCGCTGCTCAACACCTACCTGCTGCCGGTCATCACCTCGGCGCTCACGCTCGGCAAGGTGACGACACTGATCGAGGTGGCGCTGATCGCCGCCTGCCAGGTGTTCCTCGGCGGCAGCTTCTCGGCCGACAGGCTGACATCGCTCGCTTTCCTCGGCGGCTTCGCGGCGCAGATCGCCCCCGTGCTGCTGGTCGCCTACATCGTCACCATGTTCTCGGCCGACATCCGCTACGGCCTGAACCGCGCCAGGCTGCTCTCCGAGACCGACGAGCTGACCGGCCTGCTCAACATGCGCGGCTTCTCGATCGCCGCCAACCGCCTGTTCGGCCAGGCGCTGCGCTACAGCCGGCCGGCGACCGTGCTGATGATCGATTCCGACAACCTGAAGGCGGTCAACGACAGCTACGGCCACGACGCGGGCAACCGGCTGCTGCGGCAGATCACGCGCACCATCCAGGCGGAGCTGCGCTATACCGATGTGCTGGCGCGCTACGGCGGCGACGAATTCATCGTGCTGCTCCCCGAGACGCCGCCCAAGGGCGCCATCGAGGTCGCCGAGCGCATCCGCGACGCGGTGCAAGGCGCGCCGCTCGAGATCGACGCCAAGCGCGTGGTGTGCAGCGTGAGCATCGGGCTGGCAAGCCACCCCGACGACGGCAACACCATGGATTCGGTCGTGGCGCGCGCCGACCGCGCCATGTACCGGGCGAAGCAGGACGGCCGCAACCGCGTGGTGCAGTTCCAGCCCGCCTAGCCCCCGTTTTCGCGGGGGTGACGTGTGCTCAGGCGAGCGCCCGGAGCAATTCCGGGAACACCTTCGGCGTCGCCGCGGCGATGTCGCCGCTGTCGAGGTAGCCCGCCTCGCCGGCGAGATCGCCCACCAGGCCGCCCGCTTCCTGGATGAGCAGCGCGCCCGCAGCCATGTCCCAGGCCGAGAGCCCCATCTCCCAGAACGCGTCGAGCCGGCCCGCGGCGACGTAGGCGAGATCGAGCGCCGCGGCGCCGGCGCGGCGCACGCCCGAGCTGTCGTGCATGAGCCTGCTCAGTTGCCGCAAATACAGATCCTGGCGCGACATTTCCTTGAACGGAAATCCGGTGCCGACCAGCGCGTCCTTGAGCTGGGCGCATTTCGACACCCGGATGCGCCGGTCGTCGAGGAACGCGCCGCGCCCCCTGGAGGCGGTGAACAGCTCGTTCTTCGACGGATCGTAGACCACGCCGTGCGCCGTGACGCCGCGGTGCTGCACGGCGACCGAGACGCAATACTGCGGAAAGCCGTGGATGAAATTGGTGGTGCCGTCCAGGGGATCGATCACCCAGAGATACTCCGATCGTTCACGGGCAATCTTGCCCGCCTCCTCGGCGAGGACCGCATGATCCGGATAGGCCTTGCGCACGACCTCGATGATGGCGCTTTCCGCTGCCCGGTCCACCTGGGTGACGAAATCGTTGGCGCGCTTGGCGCGGATCTCGAGCGCGGTGCGGTCGAGCGCCGCGCGGTTGATGATGCCGCCCGCGCGCCGCGCCGCCTTGACCGCGATGTTGAGCAACGGATGCATGGGGCGCGTATTCTAGTATGGTGAGTCTGTCCGGCGTCCGCGTCGTGCTGTGCCGGCCGAGCCATCCCGGCAACATCGGCGCCGCCGCGCGCGCCATGAAGACCATGGGGCTCGCCGATCTGCGCCTGGTGGCGCCGGAGAAGCATCCGGCGCCCGAGGCGCAGTGGCTGGCGGCCAACGCCCTGGACGTGCTGCAGGGCTCGAGGGTTCACGCCAGCCTCGCCGAGGCGATCTCGGACTGCGTCGCCGCGTTCGCGCTGTCGGCGCGGCCGCGCGAGTGGTCGCCGCAGGTGCTCGACGTCCGCACCGCCGCCGCGCGTGCGCTCGGCCTCGGCGGCAAGGTGGCCTTCGTGTTCGGCACCGAGCGCGCCGGGCTGGAGAACGATGAGGTCTTCGCCTGCCAGTATCTGGTGCACATTCCGGCCAACCCGACGAGCAGCTCCCTCAATCTTGCGCAGGCGGTGCAGGTCGTTGCCTATGAGCTTTTCATGGCCGCCGGGTCTGTCCCGGCGCGCCAAAGGAAGGGCAGGGCGGCAACGGTCGAGGACCTCGATGGGCTGTACGCGCACCTGGAGCAGGCCGCGGTCGGGAGCGGCTTTCTCGACCCGCAGTCGGGCTCCAGGCTGCGCGAGCGCTGGCGGCGGCTGTTCTCGCGGCTCGAGCTCGAGCGCGAGGAGGTGAACATCCTGCGCGGGCTGCTCAACGCGCTTCAGGACCCACGGCCGAAATAGTTGATCGAATTACTCGGACAAACTAAAATGCCTTTCATGTTCAGGCAACTGCGCGAGGATATCGCCAGCGTTTTCGAGCGCGACCCGGCCGCGCGTTCGGCGTGGGAGGTGCTGACCTGCTATCCGGGGCTGCACGCAATCTACTTCCACCGCGTCGCGCACTGGTTCTGGGCGCGCGGCCTGCGCTGGCTTGGGCGCTTCATCTCGAACATTGCCCGCTGGATGACCGGCATCGAGATCCACCCGGCGGTGATCATGGGCCGGCGCGTGTTCATCGACCACGGCATGGGCGTGGTGATCGGCGAGACCGCGGAGGTCGGCGACGACTGCACCATCTACCAGGGCGTCACGCTCGGCGGGACCTCGCTTTACCGCGGCGCCAAGCGCCACCCGACGCTCGGCAAGGGCGTGGTGGTCGGTGCCGGGGCCAAGGTCCTCGGCGGATTCACCGTGGGAGACGGCGCCAAGATCGGCTCCAACGCGGTGGTGGTCAAGGAAGTGCCCGCCGGCGCGACCGTGATCGGCATCCCCGGGCGCGTCCTCGAGCCGGACGCGACCGCGCGCGAAAAGGCGCATTTCGCGGCCTACGGCGTGGTGCAGAACCAGGACGACCCGTATGCCAAGACGCTGCAGGCGCTGGTCGACCACACGCAGGACCTTGAGCAGACCGTTTCGGCGCTCACGGAGAAGCTTCGCAAGCTGGAACAGAAGCTTACGGATAACGCGAAATCGGAGCAATTGAGGGCAATCAAGTAATTGAAACAAAATGGGTTTTATACTTGATTAATTTACTCGGGATTGATATACTTGAGTATCTTGATCGGGTATAGGCCCAGACAGCCCAGACAACCATGAGACTGACGACCAAAGGCAGATTCGCCGTGACCGCGATGGTGGATCTCTCGATGCGCCAGACGCGCGGCCCGGTGACGCTCGCCGCGATCAGCGAGCGGCAGCACATTTCGCTCTCCTACCTCGAGCAGCTGTTCGGCAAATTGCGCCGCGCCAAGCTCGTCAACAGCGTGCGCGGCCCGGGCGGCGGCTACTGCCTCGCCAAGCCCACCGGCAACATCACCGTGGCCGACATCATCATCGCGGTGGACGAGCCGATGGACGCGACGCAGTGCGCCGGCAAGGAGAACTGCAACGACGACAAGCGCTGCGTGACCCACGACCTGTGGGCGACGCTCAACGAGAAGATGAACGATTACCTCTCCTCGGTCTCGCTCGCCGACGTGGTCGCACACCAGCAGGGCAAGCAGGTGGCGGTGATCCGCGATTTCCGCCAGGCCGACAAGGTGGCCGCCTGATGATGGCGTCGCTCAAGTTCCCGATCTACCTGGACTATTCGGCGACCACGCCGGTCGATCCGCGCGTGGCGCAGAAGATGATCCCGTTCCTCACCGAGCATTACGGCAACCCGGCGAGCCGCTCGCACGCGCTCGGCTGGAAGGCCGAGGAAGCGGTCGAGGAGGCGCGCGAGCAGGTGGCGGCGCTGGTGCGCGGCGACGCCAGGGAGCTGGTCTGGACCTCCGGGGCGACCGAGTCGATCAATCTCGCTCTCAAGGGCGCGGCCGAGTTCTACAAGACCAGGGGCAAGCACCTGGTCACGGTGAAGACCGAGCACAAGGCGACGCTCGACACCATGCGCGAGCTGGAGCGGCGCGGCTTCGAGGTCAGCTATCTCGACGTCGGCGCCGACGGGCTGCTCGACCGCAACCAGCTGGAAGGGGCGCTGCGCAAGGACACCATCTTGGTGTCGGTGATGTTCGTCAACAACGAGATCGGCGTCATCCAGGACATCGCCGCGATCGGCGAGCTGTGCCGCAGGAGGGGAATCCTGCTCCACGTCGATGCGGCGCAGGCGACGGGCAAGTGCGACATCGACCTGCAGACGCTCAAGGTCGACCTGATGTCGTTCTCGGCGCACAAGACCTACGGCCCGAAGGGCGTCGGGGCGCTGTTCATCCGGCGCAAGCCGCGCGTGCGGCTGGAGGCGCAGATGCACGGCGGCGGCCACGAGCGCGGCTTCCGCTCCGGCACGCTGCCCACGCACCAGATCGTCGGCATGGGCGAGGCCTACCGGCTCGCCAGGCTCGAGATGGCCGGCGAGCGCGAGCGCATCCGGGCGCTGCGCGACCAGCTGCTCGCCGGCGTGAACCGGATCGAGGAGGTGTTCGTCAACGGCGACCTCGAGCGGCGCGTGCCGCACAACCTCAACGTCAGCTTTAACTACGTCGAGGGCGAGTCGCTGATCATGGCGGTGAAGGACATCGCCGTGTCCTCGGGCTCGGCGTGCACCTCGGCCTCGCTCGAGCCTTCGTACGTGCTGCGCGCGCTCGGCCGCTCGGACGAGCTCGCCCACAGCTCGATCCGCTTCACGATCGGGCGCTTCACGACGCAGGAGGAGATCGACTACACGGTCGATCACCTGAAGGCCAAGGTGGAGAAGCTGCGCGAGCTCTCGCCGCTGTGGGAGATGTACAAGGAAGGCATAGACTTGAACACGGTCCAGTGGGCCGCCCATTAGGGACGACCCCGAGGAGGCAACATGGCGTACAGCGACAAAGTCATCGATCACTACGAGAATCCGAGGAACGTCGGCTCGTTCGAGAAGGGCGACGAATCGGTCGGCACCGGCATGGTCGGCGCGCCGGCCTGCGGCGACGTGATGAAGCTGCAGATCAAGGTCGGCAAGGACGGCATCATCGAGGATGCGCGCTTCAAGACCTACGGCTGCGGCTCGGCGATCGCCTCGTCGTCGCTGGTCACCGAGTGGGTGAAGGGCAAGCGGCTCGACGAGGCGGCGAGCATCAAGAACACGCAGATCGCCGAGGAGCTGTCGCTGCCGCCGGTCAAGATCCACTGCTCGATCCTGGCCGAGGACGCGATCAAGGCCGCGGTCGAGGACTACCGGAAGAAGCACCCGAGCGCGATGCGCGAGAGTAAGTGACAGGAATGTCCGTCACCCTTACCGAGAAAGCCGCATCGCACGTCCACGGCTCCCTCGCCAGGCGCGGCAAGGGCCTGGGGCTGCGGCTCGGCGTGCGCACCTCGGGCTGCTCCGGGCTGGCTTACCGGCTTGAATACGCCGACCGCATCGAGGCCGACGACGTCGAGTTCGAGAGCCACGGCGTCAAGGTAGTGGTGGACCGCAAGAGCCTCGCCATCATCGACGGCACCGAGCTCGATTTCGGGCGCGAAGGCCTGAACGAGGGGTTCAGGTTCAACAACCCCAACGTCAAGGACGAGTGCGGCTGCGGCGAGAGCTTCAACGTCTGAGGTTTTGAAGAACCATTTCGAGTTATTCGGGCTGGTTCCGGCTTTCTCGCTGGACCCCGGGCGCCTCGACCTTGCCTACCGCGAAATCCAGGCCAGAATCCATCCGGACCGCTTCGCGCACGCGGGCGACGCCGAGCGCAGGGCCTCGATGCAGTGGACGACGCAGGTGAACGAAGCCTACCGCACCCTCAAGAGCCCGGTGCTGCGCGCCAGATACTTGCTCGAGCTGAACGGCGTCGACCCGGCGTTCGAGACCGACACCGCGATGCCGAAGGACTTCCTGATCCGGCAGCTGGAGCTGCGGCAACGGATAGGCGAAGCGAAGAGCGGGTCGGAGCTGGATTCGGTTGCAAGAGATCTGGCCAGCCAAAGAGGCGAAATCGAATCCAGGATCGCCAGGGCGATCGACGAGCAGCGCGACTTTGCCGCCGCCAAGCCGCTGGTAAGAGAGCTGATGTTCTTCGAGCGGCTCGGCGCGGAAGTCGACGCCGCACACGAAGCACTGGACGCCTGATGGCGCTGCTGCAGATCTCGGAGCCGGGACGCTCGCCCGAGCCGCATCAGGCCAAGCTCGCGGTCGGCATCGACCTCGGCACCACCAATTCCCTCGTCGCTACGGTGCGCGGCGGCGGCGCGACGGTGCTGACCGACGTGCAGGGGCGCTCGCTGCTGCCCTCGATCGTGCGCTACCTCCCGCAGGGCCGGGTCGAGGTCGGCTACGCGGCGCAGGCGCACCAGGCCGACGATCCGCGCAACACCATCGTCTCGGTGAAGCGCTACATGGGGCGTGGCCTGAAAGACGTGATGCACGCCGAGAACGCCCCTTACGATTTCGTCGACGCGCCCGGGATGGTGCAGCTGAAGACGGTTGCCGGGGTGAAGAGTCCGGTAGAGGTTTCTGCAGAGATTCTGCGGACTCTGAAGACAAGAGCGGAACAATCACTGAACGGCAGCCTGGCAGGCGCGGTCATCACGGTGCCGGCCTACTTCGACGACGCGCAGCGCCAGGCGACCAAGGATGCGGCCAGGCTCGCCGGCCTCAACGTGCTGCGGCTGCTCAACGAGCCGACCGCGGCGGCGGTCGCCTACGGGCTGGACAATGCCGCCGAAGGCACCTACGCCGTGTTCGACCTGGGCGGTGGCACCTTCGACATCTCGATCCTGAGGCTCTCGAAGGGGGTGTTCGAGGTGGTCGCGACCAACGGCGATTCCGCGCTCGGCGGCGACGACTGGGACCAGCGCGTATTCTGCTGGATCGTCGAGGAGGCCAAGCTGGCGCCGCTCTCGACGCGCGACATGCGGCTGCTGCTCGTCAAGTCGCGCGAGGCCAAGGAATATCTCACCAGCCACGGCGAGGCGCGCATCACCGCCAGGCTCTCCTCGGGGGACCTGGTCGACCTGACGCTCGACACCGAGACCTTCTGCCGCATCACCCAGCACCTGGTGCAGAAGACCCTGGGGCCCGCGCGCAAGGCCCTGCGCGACGCAGGGCTTTCCGTGGAGCAGGTGAAGGGCGTGGTGATGGTGGGCGGGGCGACGCGCATGCCGCAGGTCCAGCGCGCCGCGGCCGTGTTCTTCCGGCGCGATCCGCTCAACAACCTCGATCCGGACAAGGTGGTCGCGCTCGGCGCCGCGATGCAGGCCGACATCCTTGCCGGCAACAAGCCGCGGGGGGAGGACTGGCTGCTGCTGGACGTCATTCCGCTCTCGCTCGGCATCGAGACCATGGGTGGACTGGCCGAGCGCATCGTGCCGCGCAACGCCACGATCCCCTGCGCCAAGGCGCAGGATTTCACCACCTACAAGGACGGCCAGACCGGGATGAGCATCCAGGTCGTGCAGGGCGAGCGCGAGCTGGTGTCGGACTGCCGCTCGCTGGCGCGCTTCGAGCTGAAGGGAATCCCGCCGATGACGGCCGGTGCGGCGCGCGTGCGCGTCACCTTCACCATCGACGCCGACGGGCTGCTGTCGGTTTCCGCCAGGGAAAAATCGACCGGGGTGGAGGCGGCCGTGACCGTCAAGCCGTCCTACGGTTTGGCAGACATCGACATCGAGCGCATGCTGCGCGACTCGGTCGCGCACGCGCGCGAGGACATGCACGCGCGCGCCCTCAACGAGCACCGCGTGGACGCGCAGCGCCTGATCGACGCGACCAGGGGTGGACTGCGTGATGACGGGAATCTGCTCTCTGCGCAGGAATTTTCCGCCATAGAGGAGAAGATAAAGGCGCTGGAGCAAGTACTGAACTCGAATGATCCCCGCGCCATCAAGCTTGCGAGCGACGCGCTCAACCGCGCCACCGAGGAGTTCGCCGCGCGCCGCATGGACGCGAGCGTGCGGCGCGCGCTGGCCGGGAAGTCGATCGCCAGCCTCGATGCCTAGGCTGAAGGTGCTGCCACAGGCGGCGCTGTGCCCGCAGGGCGCCGAGATCGAGGCGGCATCCGGCGCCACCCTCTGCGACACATTGCTTGCGAACGGCATCGAGATCGAGCACGCCTGCGAGAAATCCTGCGCCTGCACCACCTGCCACGTGATCCTGCGCGAGGGCTACGATTCGCTCGACGCCCCGGAAGAGAAGGAGGAGGACCTGCTCGACAAAGCCTGGGGGCTGGAGGCGACCTCGCGCCTGTCCTGCCAGGCGCGGGTGCGCGACGCCGACCTCGTGATCGAGATTCCCAAGTACACGATCAACTACGAGCGCGAGGGAGGCGGCAAGAAATGAAGTGGACCGACTCGCGCGAGATCGCGCTCGCGTTGCTCGAGAAGTTCCCCGAGCAGGACCCGCGGAAAGTGAACTTCGTCGACCTGCGCAACTGGGTCCTCGAGCTGCCCGGCTTCAGCGACGACCCCAAGCGCAGCGGGGAGAAGATCCTGGAAGCGATCCAGATGGCGTGGATCGACGAGGCCGATTAGGCAAGCGCAGCCGCGACGCCGGCCTCGGCAAGCACGACCTCGCGCAGCAGGCCGGCGATGAAATAGCTCCGGCCGGTCGCGCCGCGCCGCACGGCCGCGGCACGCTCCAGGCCGAAAGTGCGCGCGAGCGTGCCGAGCACCCGGTCGATGGGGTTGCCCTCCTGCGTGCCGCTGGTGAAATACACCCCGCGCAGCAGCGGCGCGCGGTGATCGATCTGGGTGGTGAACGCCTGCGCGAGCAACTCCCCCAGCGGCGGGCCGAGCGCATGGAATTGCTGCGGGAAACGGTAGATCGCCGCACGCCGCAGCAGGTCGCGCTCCTCGTGCAGCCGCGCCAGCATCTCGGCATTGAGCCGGGCCTCCAGCGCCGCGAACTCCTGCGCGTAGCGCGCCTCGAGGTTCGCCGGGTCGGGCTCCGAGTCGAAGGTCGTGCCCCACACCTGGGCGCGCTCCGAGGCATCGAGCTCGTCGAAGAACTCGGTGAAACCCGCGAGCAGGTCGGTCTTGGTCGCGAGCAGGTAGACCGGAAAGCGCGCGCCGAGCGCGGCGTACAGCTCGGCGAGGCGCATCCTGACGTGCGCCGCGAAGCGCGCCCGCTCCAGCTTGGTCCACAGCATCAGGTCGGTGACGCTCGCAGCGACGAGGGCGCCGCTGAGCGGCCGCTGCGGCCGGAACTGCTTCAGCAGGGCAAGGAAGCCGTGCCAGGCCGCTGCGTCGGCGCGCGCATTGCTCTGCTGCGTCGTATAGCGGCCGGCGGTGTCGAGCAGCACCGCCTCCTCGGTGAACCACCAGTCGCAGTTGCGCGTGCCGCCGATGCCCGCGACCGGGGCGTTGCGCTCGGCCGCGGGCAGGAGGAAATGCAAGCCGGAATTGACGAGGGCGGTCGTTTTGCCCGAGCCCGGCGCGCCGATGCAGACGTACCAGGGCAGGGCTTGCACGCGGGCCGCGCCGAGCTTGCCGATCGCCTCCTCGAAGCGGCTGCGAATCGCCGCCAGCTCGCCCGCGACGCCGGCGCTCTCCGCCGCGCCGGCTTCCGTGCGCGCCAGCTCCTCGAGCAGCGTTGCCGTCATTTGCCGCGCCGCAGCTCGATCACCACGCGCCGGTTGCGCGCGCGGTTCGCCGCCGAATCGTTCGGCACGACCGGCTCGGCGTCGCCCCGGCCGACGGCCCGCACCCGCTTCGGATCGGCGAGCCCGGCCGAGATCAGCTCCGCGACCGCGCGCGCACGCGCAAGCGACAGCGCCTGGTTCGAGCCGCCACGCATCGGCGCGGCGTCCGCGTGGCCGGCGACCACGATCGCACCCGGAACGCGGTCGAGCGCGCGCGCCACTCTGGCGATGAGCGGGCGCAGCTCCGCCGACGGGCGCTCGCCGCCCGAGGCGAACTGGCGCGCGCTCGCGAAGGAGATGAGAGTGATCGCGCCCTTCTGCGTGAGCGCAACCGCATCGCCACCGAGTTCCGCCGCGAGATCGGGCGCGCGTGCGGGCGCGGACGCGGCCGGCGCCAGTGCGGGCGTGGATGTGGCCGGCGCCGATGCGGGCGTGGATGTGGCCGGCGCCGATGCGGGTGTGGACGCCGCCGCCTGCGGCGCCTGCGCGGCGGGCTCCGGTGCCGGCGAGTCCTGCAACAGCCTCAGCGACACGAGGTAGCCGGCGATCAGCGCTCCCGCGACCGCCCCGGCGACACTCAGCTTCGAGCGCAGTGGCATCGCGCGCACGAGCGATACGCGCGCCGGCGCCGCGGCGGCAGCCGCCGCAGGCTGCGTCCCGGCCGGTTCTGCCGCGTGCGGGC
>JACOVA010000048.1 GCA_016177575.1 Betaproteobacteria bacterium | reverse complement strand
ACCGCCTCGACCGTGAGCCCGCCCCAGAACTTGAAGCGGCCGCCGACGTTGAACGCCTGCCGCCCCCACGCCGCGGTGAAGCGCACGCCCTTGGAGCGCATCCAGACCAGCGTCTCGAGGCTGCGCTTGACCAGGATCTCGGTCAGGTCCGGATCGCAGCGGTATTCGGTGACGCGCGCCATGTCGTCGAGGAACTGCTCCTCGGTGTAGGTGCCGAAGTCGGTGCGCGCGATCTCTTCGGCCGAGAGGTCGGGGATCACCTTCTTCAGGTCCTCTACGCCGCCGTAGGCGACGCGCAGCAGCCCGGCGGTGAAGCGCGAGTTGCCGCCGGACTCCGCCTCCGGCGCGCGCTCGAGCACGAGGATCCGCTGCTTCGACTCGGCGGCCGAAAGCGCGGCGCACAATGCCGCGTTGCCGCCGCCCACCACTACGACGTCGTACTCCATTGCCGTAATTCTCGCATCTTCATTCATTGAAACCAGGCGAGCGCACCTGCGGGATCGCGCGTGAGCGCGACGCTGACGACATAGGCAGCGGACAGCAGCGCGAGCACGAAGCACGCCGCGCGCACGCCCCTGGTGCGGCCGCGCCGCAGCGCGAACATGCCGAAGCCGATGTAGGCGAGCAGGCCGAGCACCTTCACCGTCAGCCAGCCATGCACGAACGGATACTGCCCGAGCGCCCAGGAGAGCCAGAGCGCGCTTGCGAGCAGAACGGTATCGACCAGGTGCGGAGCGATGCGCATCCAGCGCGCCTGGAGCAGCGGCGAATCCGCGAGCATCAGCGCGCCGCGCGCGGCGAAGCCCGCGAGGCTGAGCGCGACGCAGGCGACGTGCAGCAGCTTGACGAGGGGGTAGGCCTGCACCCCCCTATTGCAGCATAAGGCGCACCAGGTCGCGCAGCGGCCGGATCTCGGCGCCGAACGGCACCGTCTCGGAGCCGCGGAAAAAGAGGCCGTGATCGACGTCGGTAGCCCGCGAGCCAGGGCGTGCGCACCGCGCGCGCCGGCAGCCCCGCCACGCTCATGAAGACGACGATGTCCTCGGGGCGCGCCCCGGCGAGCACGCGCTTGAAGTTCGGATGCGCGTCGCCCTCCTCGGTGACCGCGAACGGCGTGCCGAGCTGCACCGCGGCGGCGCCGGCCCGCAACGCCGCCGTCACACGCTCGGGCGAGTTGATGCCGCCCGCGGCGATCAGCGGAACGCGGTCCGCATCGAGCTTGGCATCGTGCAGCGCGCGCCGGATCTCGGGCAGCACGCGCTCGAAGTCGAAGCGGGGGTCGGCGACCTCTTCCAGGCGGGTGGCGCCCAGATGACCGCCGGCGTAGCGCGGATGCTCGACCACGATCGCGTCCGGCGCGCGGCCGCGCCGCTGCCAGCGCCGGGCGATGAGCGACGCCGCGCGCGCCTCGGAGACGATCGGCACCAGCGCGACGCGCGGGAAGTCGCGCGCCAGCTCGGGCAGGTCGAGCGCCAGCCCGGCGCCGACCACGATCGCGTCCGCGCCGCTCGCGCAGGCGGTGCGCACGTAGTCGGCATATTGCGAGACAGCGCGCATCACGTTGACCGTGATCGCGCCGCGCCCGCCGGCAATCTCGCGCGCCGCGCCGATCTCGCGCTCCAGGGCGGTGAGGTTGGCCTGCTCGACCGCCGCCTTGTCGCGCGACCGGCCGGTGGCGTGCATCAGATCGGGGTGCAGGCGGCGCAGATCGACGCTCGAGATCGTTCCCACGCAGCCCGCGCGCGCGACGCTGCCGGCGAGGCGATGCGCCGAGATGCCGATCCCCATGCCGCCCTGCACCAGCGGCAACGCCTCGTGCTGTCCGAACCGCAGTGTCGTCAAGCGCTTCCCGTCCGTGCAATGCGCCACTTTGACGGCAGCCCCCCCTGCCAGGCTTGATACAGGTCAAGTAACGGCATTGCGGCCGCGGCGGCTGACCAGCTTGAGCATCGTGTCGAGCGTGATCGAGCGGAAAGTCGATTTCGCGATCTCGTCGATCTCGGCGAACACCGCCTCGAGCGCGCGCTCCTTTTCGCGCGGGCGCTGCCCCGCGTGCGGCCGCGCCGAGCCGATCTCCTCGAACAGCTCGATCACTTCCATGAGCGTGACGCGCTTGGCGTTGCCGGTGAAGCGGTAGCCGCCGCCCGCGCCGCGCGCGGCGCGCAGCAATCCGGCGCGCTTCAGCCGGCGCAGCACCTTGGCGAGATGGTGCGGAGACACGCGGTAGCGGGTCGCCACCTCGGCGACCGACAGGCGCCGCGCCGGATCGGCGGCAAACTCGAGCGCGCTGCACAGCG
>JACOVA010000047.1 GCA_016177575.1 Betaproteobacteria bacterium | reverse complement strand
TACGGCACCGGCGCGCTGGTGCACATCGCCAAGGTGGTGCCGATGCCGAAGGCGGGCGGCAAGTGGAACACCTACGACATTACGGTCAGGGGCACGCAGATCGTGCTGGTGCTGAACGGCGTCAAGACCGTCGATGTCCAGAACAGCCAGTTCAAGCGCGGACACATCGCGCTGCAGTACGCGGCGGGCGCGGTGAAGTTCCGCAAGGTGCGGATCCGGGAGCTCTGAGAATCCGGCCGCGCTCCGGGCGATGAGCGGGCGCGCTGCGGCCGCGGCGGCGGCGGCCGCGCTTTGCCTGGGCGCCGCCTCCGGCCTGCAGGCCGGAGCGGACCGGACGGGCTCGGAGCAGCTCGTCGCCACGATTGCCGGCGCTTCGTTCGTCAGGGGCTCGATCAGGGTCAGCCCGGACAGCAGGCGGGTGGCCTACGCCGCGCGCGCCGGCGCCAAGTGGTTCGCCGTCATCGACGGCAGGGAAGGCAAGCGCTACGACGAGATCGGGACCGACTACGTGGTCTTCAGTCCCGACAGCCGGCGCGTCGCCTACGCGGCCAGGTCGGGCGAGCGCTGGTTCGTGGTCGTGGACGGCATCGAGGGCAGGCCTTACGGGCGCATCGGCAGGGGCGTGCTGGCATTCAGCCCGGACAGCCGGCGGGTGGCGTACGTGGCGCTGGCGGGAAACCGCCAGTTCGTGGTCGTGGACGGCAAGGAAGGAAAGCACTACGAAGGGATCTGGGCCGGCTCGCTGCGCTTCAGCCCCGACAGCCGGCGCCTCGCCTATGCGCCCGGCAGCGGCGGCAAGCAATTCGTGGTCGCAGACGGCAAGGAAGGCAAGCACTACGACGCGATCGTCGACGGCGCGGTCCTGTTCAGCCCCGACGGCGCGCGCCTTGCCTACACGGCGCTCGAAGGCACGCAGCGCTTCGTCGTCGTCGATGGCAGGGAGGAGAGACATTACGACTCGATCGGCTCCGGCTCGCTCGTGTTCAGCCCCGATGGCCGGCGCCTGGCGTACACGGCGCTGCCGGGCGAGGCGCAGCTGGTCGTCGTGGACGGGAGCGAATCGAAGCGCTACCAGGGAATCCTCGAGGGATCGCTGCGCTTCAGCCCGGACGGCAGGCGGGTGGCTTATGCGGCCATCTCGGGCGGCAGGCAGCTCGTGGTCGTGGACGGGAGCGAGGAGAGCCCGTACCAGACGATCCGCGACGGCCCTTTCTTCAGCCCGGACGGCAGGCGCATCGCCTACGTGGCCGCGGCGGGCGAGCGGCATTCGGTGGTCGTGGACGGCAAGGCGCACGAGCCGCACGACGCGATCGGCGAAGGATCGATCCTCTTCAGCCCCGACGGCAAGCGCATGGCCTACGTCGTGCGCGAAGGCACCAAGTGGTCGGTGGTGGTGGACGGCGAGCAGGGCGAGCCCTACGACTCGCTCGACCCCCCGCTGTTCAGCCCGGACGGCAGGCACGTCGCGTACTGGGCCGCCGCGCGCCACCGGTGGTTCGTGGTCGTCGACGGCAGCGCGGGCAAGGTCTACGACCTGTTCCCGCACGGCAGCGCGATCGTCTTCGACGGACCGGACCGCCTGCGCTACCTGGCCGGGACGCGCGTCGGCAAGGATCTGGAAGTGCGCCTGGTGGCGGAAAAGCTCGGCGCCGCGCAATGAGAAAGCGCATCGCGATCGTGGGCGCCGGAGCGCTCGGCGGCTACGTCGGCGGCACGCTCGCGCACCTCGGCCACGACGTGACGCTCATCGATCCCTGGCCCGAGCACGTCGAAGCGATCAGGAAGAAGGGACTGGAGCTCGACGGCCTTACGCCGGAAGAGAGATTCACGGTGACAAAGGCGAAGACGCTTCACCTCACCGAAGTCCAGTCGCTCGCCAGGACGCCGATCGACGTGGCGATGGTGGCGGTGAAGTCCTACGACACCGCCTGGGCGACCATGCTGATCAAGCCCTGCCTCGCGCCCGAGGGCTGCGTCGTCTCGCTGCAGAACTGCCTGAACGAGGAAACCATCGCGGGCGTGGTCGGCTGGGGGCGCACGCTCGGCGTGATCGCCTCGATGATCTCGGTCGACCTCTACGAGCCCGCGCGCATCCGCAGGACGGTCGCCAAGGGCGGCGACAAGCACACGGTGTTCCGCGTCGGCGAGCCGCACGGGCGCATCACGCGCCGCGTCGGCGAGCTGGTCGAGTGGCTCTCCGGCATCGACAGCGCCCGGGCGACCGCCAACCTGTGGGGCGAGCGCTGGTCGAAGCTCGCGCAGAACGGCATGGGCAACGGCGTCAGCGCGGCGACCGGCCTCACCTCGGGCGACTGCCTGCGCAACGAAAGGATCCGGCGCTTCCAGATCCGGCTCGCGGGCGAGGCGATCCGCGTCGGCCAGGCGCTCGGCTACCAGCTGGAGAAGATCCGCGGCATCGAGCCCGAGCGCCTCGCGCGCGCCGCCGAAGGCGACGCCGCGGCGCTCGCCGAGGTCGAGGCCGCCCTGATGCCGAAGTCCGGCGCCAACCCGCGCGCCGGCATCCAGCGCCCGTCGATGGCGCAGGACATCCTCAAGGGCAGACGCACCGAGATCGACGCCATGAACGGCGTCATCGCGGCGAAAGGCGCCGAGATCGGCGTCCCGGCGCCGAGCCACGCGAAGCTCACGCAGATCGTCACGCGCGTGGAGCGCGGCGAGCTGAAGCCCTCGCCCTCGCTGCTTGAAGGCTAGTGGCGTACCGGCTGCTCCGGGCCGGAAGTCAGCGACGCGAGCTGGCTCATGCGCTGCACCAGGTCCTGCTCGATGTGCGAGTGCTCGGTGAGATCCTGCACCACCACCGCCACGCCGACCACCGTTCCCTCCAGGTTGCGCAGCGCCGAGGCCGTGGTGAGCACGGTCCGGGGAGTGCCGTCGGCGCGTGTGTAGCGCGTGAATTCGTTGCGCGAGCTCTGCCCGGTGCGCAGCACGCGCGCCATGCGCCCGTTGACGGCTTCGAGCAGCTTGTCATCGTGGCCCCAGCCGCCGAAGACGCCTTCCTTCGGCGGCTGCGCCGGGCCCCAGCCCCTGGCGACCACCTCGTTGATCTGGACCACCTCGCCCTCGGCGTCGGCGATGATGATTCCGATCGGGTGCTTCTCGAGGACTGCGGCCAGCTCGCGCTCCGCTCGCAGCAGCTCTTCCATTTCCCTGATGCGCGCCTCCCTTTCCCTGAGCAGCCGGTTCTTCTGCTGAAAGGCCGAGTACAGCTCGACCTTCATGCGCAGGACCTGGAGATCGAACGGCTTGCTCAGGTAGTCGGTGGCGCCGACCTCGTAGCCCTTGCGCACGGACGCGTTTTCGGGGTAATGCGCGGTGATGAAGATGATCGAGCTGTCGCGGCAGTTCGCGATCGACCTCAGCTTCCTGCAGGCGACATAGCCGTCCATCCCGGGCATCTGGATATCGAGCAGGATGACGGCGAATTCGTGCCGCATCGCCAGCTCGATCGCCTCGCTGCCGGAATGCACCAGAACCAGCTCGTAGGGGCCTCCGGACAGCACCGCCCGGAGCGCGATCAGGTTCCCGCGGTCGTCGTCGACCAGCAGCAGCTTGACTTTGTGCAGGTCCGCTTTCGCTTCGGCCGCCGGTCGATCCGTCATCGCAATGCGGATATTGACGCGCGGCGCGGCCGTCCTGCTGTCGTTCGGTTTGGACAGTCGCTGTCGCTGAAACCACCGCAGCAAGGGAAAATCGAGACAAAATACCGGCTTTTGGCGCCGAACCCATGATCCTGCGGAAGCTTGGGGTGCAGCGTGCGCTGCGCTGCAGCCTGCGATCGGTGCCCGCCCTTGCCCTGCTGCTCGCGGGCTGCGGCGGCATCGACCTGTGGCCCTTCGGCGGGGGCGGCGGCACGGAATTGAGCCGCAAGCCGGCGAACGCGGCCGAGTACCGGTGCGAGGGCGGCAAGGGATTCTTCGTGCGCAACATGGAGGACGGCGCAGTCTGGCTGATCGCGCCCGACCGCGAGATCCGCCTGCCGAAGCTCGGCGAGGGAACGCGCTACGGCGTCGGGCGCGTGCTGCTCGAGCTGGACGGAAAAGAGGCGCGGCTGGCCGACCCGCCGGCGAATTTCGCGGGCTGCAAGCGCGCCGAGGCGGCGCCCTAGTCGTCCAGCAATTGCTCAGTCGGCTTCGTCGGGTGCGCCGCCGGCGCTGGCGAGGTCCGCCTGCTTCACCTTGTCGGCGTTGAACTTCGCCGCCCGCTCGCGCATGGTCCTGAGGACCTCGTCGAGCGGCGGCGGCTCGCCCTGGATCCAGCGCAGCGGGTTGATGCGCGCGACCACGAAGGCCTTCAGGTAGGGGCTGACGAAGCCGCGCGCCTTCAGCTTGGCCACCGCCTCGGCAACGCGCGCATCCAGGTCCAGCAACTGTTCTGATTGTTTTGTGTGAATTTTCAAAGCTTCAGTGAGTGAAACCCCGGAAAACTCCGATAGCCTTCTCACAATGGACCTGTAGGCACCGCCGCTGAAGCGCGGGTTCTTCTCGTAGCACAGGCCGAGCGTGACGTAGGCCGCCTCCTCGAGGTAGAACTCGAACTGCTTCTCCGGGCGCTTCGCATCCTCTTGCAGAAGATTCCTGAAAATTCGCACGACTTCGAGGGACTTCTCCTTGAGGTTGTGCGCCTTCTCGGTGTTCAGGGCGAGTATCTGCCAGGCGATCTCGCGCTTCGGCACCACCAGCGCGGTGATGGCGCGCGCGCCCAGGCGCTTCATCGCCGCCAGCCGGTGCCCGCCGTTTGGCGTCCAGAAGCCCTTCGTGGGCGCGGTGATGGCGATGATCGGGTCGAGGAACAGCCCGGTGCGGTCGATCACGTCGGCGAGCCGCTTGTGGTGCATGTCGGAGACGTCGCGCTGGAAAGGCGTCGGCTCGATCTTGTCGAGCGGCAGGATCGCGAGCAGCAGCGCGCTTTTGCCGAGCGGCTCGCGGTAGGCAGCGAGCACCGCGCCGCCCTCCGCCGCTATTTTTTCTCTCGTTTCCTTTTCAAAATCAGCATCCTCGACCAGGCATTCGCGGGGGCCCAAGCCGCGCGAGCCGGCGGCGGCCTTGCGGGGGCGCTTCTTCGCCGGGGCACGCTTCAGGCCGGATTTCTTCGCCATCGCGAGAGTATAGAGTCTGGGGGATGATTCGGGCCCTGACCCTGATTTTTCTCCTTGCGTCTGCCGCGTGCCATGCATTCGACCTTCAAGGCCACCGCGGCGCGCGCGGCCTGGCGCCGGAAAATACGCTGCCGGCGTTCGCGCGGGCGCTCTCCATCGGCGTGAGCACGCTGGAGCTGGACGTCGGCGTGACGCGCGACGGCGTGGTGGTGGTGCACCACGACCGCACGCTCAATCCCGACATCGCGCGCGGCGCCGACGGGCGCTGGCTGGAGAAGCGCGGGCCGGCGATCCACGCCCTCGACTTTGCCGAGCTGCAGCGCTACGACATAGGGCGGCTGCGGCCCGGCAGCGACTACGCGAGGCCGTTCGCGGAGCAGCAGGCCGCGGACGGCGCGCGCATCCCGAGGCTCTCGGAGGTGTTCGCGCTCGCGCGCAAGGCGGGCAACGACGCGGTGCGCTTCAACATCGAGACCAAGATCTCGCCGCAGGCGCCGGAGGAGACGCTGCCGCCGGAGCCATTCGCGCGCGCGCTGATCGCGGAGATCCGCGGCGCCGCCATGGCGGCGCGCTCGACCATCCAGTCGTTCGACTGGCGCACCCTCAAGGTGGTGCAGGACGAGGCGCCGGAGATCGCCACCGTCTATCTCACCGGATCGAAATTCGACGCCAGCGCGCTCGCCAGCATCAAGTCTGCCGGCGGCAAAATCTGGTCGCCCAGCTACCGCAGCTTGAGCGAGCCAACGCTCAAGCAAGCGCGCGCGCTCGGCCTGCGCGTGGTGCCCTGGACGGTGAACGAGACGGCGCAGATCGCCGCCATGATCGAGCTCGGCGTCGACGGCATCATCAGCGACCGCCCCGACCTGGTGCGCGCGGAGATGCAGCGCCGCGGCATGCCGCTGCCCGCGGCGACGCCGGTCAGTCCATAGTCCCGAGCAGGAGGAGCGCAAGCCCCGCCGAGCCTGCGGTAGAGTGCGGGCTCGCATGACGAGCCGCGCCCGCACCCCTTGAGCCACGCCGATTGGCTGTGGATTCCGGTCACCGTGTGGGCGGCGTTCGCGCAGACCGTGCGCAACGCCGCGCAGCGCAGCCTCAGCGCCGAGCTGGGGACGCTCGGCGCCACGCTGGTTCGCTTTCTTTATGGTTTGCCTTTTGCTCTGCTTTGGCTCCTGGTCGTCGGCTCGGTTGCAGAAGAACCCCTGCCGGGAACCAATGCGGCCTTCATTGCCTGGGTCCTCGTCGGCTCGATCAGCCAGATCGCCGCCACCGCGCTGCTGCTGCGCACGATGCAGGAGCGCAATTTCGCCCTCGGCGTGGCGTACTCGAAGTCGGAGGTGCTGCAGGTGGCGCTGTTCGGCTTCGTCTTCCTCGGCGACCCTGTCAGCGCGCCGCTCGCCTTCGCGGCGGCGAGCGGGACCCTGGGCGTGCTGCTGCTCTCGCCGCAGGGACTGAGTCTCGGCTGGGCGACGCGGCCGGCGCTGCTCGGCATGGCCTCGGGTGCCGGCTTCGCGCTCGCCTCGGTCGGCTACCGCGGCGCCGCGCTCGCACTGCCCGGCACGGGCTTTCTGCTCGCCGCCGCCTTCACCCTGCTCGCGGCGCAGGCGCTGCAGACCGCGCTTCTGGGGGGTTTTCTTTTGATAAAGAATCCTGAGGCAGTCATCAAGGCTGCGAAACAGTGGCGCCGCTCGCTGCTGGCGGGCTTCATGGGCGCGGCAGCCTCGGCCGGGTGGTTCACCGCGTTCGCGATCGAGCCCGCGGCGCACGTGCGCACGCTGGGCCTGGTGGAGCTCGTGTTCAGCTACGCGGTCTCGCTCAAGCTGTTCCGCGAGCGCCTGTCGCGGCGCGAGCTGGCGGCAATGGCCCTGCTCGCGCTCGGCGTCGCTGCGATCACCTTAATGCGCTGAAGAACTCGCGCACCTCGCGCGCCAGCAACTCGGGCTGCTCGAGCGCGGCGAAGTGCCCGCCTTTCGGCATCGCGCTCCAGCGCCGGATGTCGGTGTAGGTCTTTTGCGCCAGCGCGCGCGGCGGCGACAGGATCTCCTTCGGGAACTCGGCGTAGCCCGTGGGCACGTCGATGGTCCTGCCCTCGGGGATCGGCCAGCCGCGGTGCAGGCGCGCGTAGTACGGCCAGAAGGAGGAACCGATCGCGCCGGTGAACCAGTAGAGCGAGATGTTGGCGAGCATCTCGTCGCGGCTGATCGCGTTCTCGATCGTGCCGCCGCAGTCGCTCCAGCTGCGGAATTTCTCGGCCAGCCACGCCGCCAGCCCGGCGGGCGAATCGCTCAGGCCGTAGGCGAGGGTCTGCGGCTTGGTGCCCTGGATCGCCTGGTAGCCGGTCTCCTCCTTGAGGAAATTGGCAAGCTGCGCCTGGTATTTTTCAAGACCGGGAGAATCGGCTGGGAATCTCAGGTCGCGGCGCACCACCATCAGGTTCAGATGAATTCCGGTGAGCCGCTCGGGATAGCGATAGCCGAGCACCGAGCTGATCGACGCACCCCAGTCGCCGCCCTGCGCGCCGAAGCGCTTGAAACCGAGCACGTCGGTCATCAGCTCGGCGACGCACTCGGCGATGTCCTCGGTGCCGAAGCGCGCCTGGCCGGGCCTGAAGGACAGGCCGTAGCCGGGTAGCGACGGCGCGACCACGGTGAAGTCCTCCTGCAGCAGCGGGATCAGCTTGAGGAATTCGAACACCGATCCCGGCCAGCCGTGCGCAAGCAGCAGCGGCATCGGCCGCGGCCCCCTGCCCGGCGCGAGGATGTAGTGGAGGTCGATGCCGCGCATCGGCACTTTGTACTGCTCGAACGCGTTCAGCTTCGCCTCCCAGGCGCGCCAGTCGAAGCTGGACTGCCAGTAGCGCAGCAGGTCCTGCAGGTAGGACAGGCTGGCGCCGGTCGACCATGGCTCGAGCGGCGGCTCGTCGGGCCAGCGCGTGCGCGCGAGGCGCTCGCGCAGGTCGGCGAGCGCGCTTTCGGCGACTTGCAGGCGGAAAGGCTGCGCCACCATACGCCCGCATTCTACGAGGCCCGCGACAGGATCGAAATCGTCGCCGGCAATCGCGGCCTCAACGTGAAAAATTTCCGCGACACCGACGCCACCCTTGCCTGGCTGGGGTAAAGTCGCGCCCATGGCCGGGCGCAGCTTGGTTAGCCTTCTCTTGAGTGCCTTTGTTCTCTTGGGCATGTGCTCGCTTCAGGCGGCCGAAGAAAACAAGCCTGCCGGCAAGAAGCAGGATGAGGGCAAGACCTACGACAAGGACTTGGTCCTCCGGGACGCCGAGGCGTTCTTCGGCAAGAGCACACAGGGCCTCGCCAAGGTGATCGAGAAGGCCTTCGCCGACCACGGCCGGCCGAACGGCTACATCAAGGGCGAGGAGGCGGCCGGCGCGATCACCGTGGGCCTGCGCTACGGCGAGGGCACTCTGACCACCAAGGCGGGCGGCTCGCGGCGCGTGTACTGGACCGGCCCGTCGATCGGCTTCGATTTCGGCGGCAACCTCTCCAAGGTCTTCATCCTCGTCTACCGCCTGCCGAGCAGCAGCGCGCTTTTCCAGCGCTATCCCGGCGTCGACGGCAGCCTCTACTTCGTCGGCGGCGTCGGCATGAACTATCAGCAGCGCGGCGACATCGTGCTGGCGCCGATCCGGCTCGGCGTCGGCCTGCGGGCGGGCGCGAGCGTCGGCTACATGAATTACACGCCGAAGAAGACCTATATCCCCTTCTGAGCGATGCGATACAAGCTTTATTACTGGCCGGAGATCCAGGGCCGGGGCGAGTTCATCCGGCTCGCGCTCGAGGACGCGGGGGCCGATTACGTGGACGTCGCCCGCACTGCGGGCGGCATGCGGCAGATGGAAAAGCTGCTGGATCTGCAGGGGCAGGCCCGGCCTGCCTTCGCAGCGCCTTTTCTCAAGGCGGGCAGGCAAGTGATCGCACAGACCGCCAACATCCTGTTCTTCCTCGGTCCGCGCCTGCGCCTGGCGCCGAAGGACGAAGCCGGGCGGCTGTGGGTGCACCAGCTTCAGCTGACGATCGCGGACTGGCTCGCAGAGGTGCACGACATGCACCACCCGATCGGCTCGGGCCTGTACTACGAGGATCAGAAGCCGGAATCGAGCCGGCGCGCCGCCGATTTCATCGCCGAGCGCCTGCCAAAGTTCCTGGGCTATTTCGAGCACATCCTGGCGCGCGCCGGGGACGGATATTTGCTCGGAAAAACCGCGACCTACGCGGATCTGTCGCTCTTCCAGATGGTCGCCGGCCTGCGCTACGCCTTGCCGCGCGCTATGGCGCGGATGGAGCGCCAGAATGCACGCGTAATCGCGCTGCACGGTCGGGTCGCCGCGCGCCCGCGCCTCGCCGCCTATCTCGCCTCCGAGAGGCGTGTTCCGCTCAACCGCCAAGGCATCTTCCGGCACTATCCGGAGCTGGATCGACCTGCAAAATAAATCTTGAAAAACATGGGCCTGCGCCCTGATTCCGTGGCATAATCCACACATGTCGTCACGCGCCCTCGACTGGACCAAGGATCGCATCCAGACCCTGACCAAGCCCGAGGTAAAGCAGCTGCGCGCCAACGCCGAGCGCCTGCAAGAGCCCGAGGTGGTCGCCTTGTGCGACGAGGTGCTCAGCGGCCGGCCCAAGACGGCGGCGCTGCGCACGGCAAAAACCAGGAAAGGATGACCAAGGTGACGGAAGAGGTCCGCGACTCGGTGCGCGAGCACCCGGGCCGGCAGGAGCGCCGGCGCTTCATGCTCGGCAAGTACGAAATCATCGCGCAGCCGATCCCGGGCTCGGCGCACATGCTGCGCTACACCGTGTTCGTGGGCGGCCGCCGGATCGGCGCCACCGCCAGCGTTCCCACGGAGTCCGACTGCAGGTACCTCGAGCGCCCGCCGGTGGTGCCGCCGCTCAAGCCGTTCCAGGTGTTCTACCGTCCCGGCCGTCCGAAAAAGGGCGCCACGCCCCATGCCAATGCGGAAACGCACCAGGCGGTCCCGCGCGAGGACATTCCGGCAGGCATCTCGATTCCGGAGCCTCGCAGGGGCGAGGATGGCTAGCTCTCTGTCTCGACCCTCCCGCGCAACGCCTTGATCCGGCCGCGCCGGATCTTGCTCTCAAGCCGTCTTTTCTTCGAGGCCCGCGTAGGGCGGGTCTGCTTGCGCGCTTTCGGAATCGCCGCCGCAGCGGCCACCAGCTCGTTGAGCCGCCGCAGCGCCTCGTCGCGGTTCAGGTCCTGGCTGCGGTGCTGCTGCGCCTTGATGACGACCACGCCGTCGCGCGTGATGCGCTGATCCTTCAGCGCCAGCAGGCGCGCCTTGACCGCCTCCGGCAACGACGAGGCGGCGATGTCGAAGCGCAGATGCACCGCGCTCGACACCTTGTTGACGTTCTGCCCGCCCGCGCCCGAGGAGCGCACCGCGGTGAATTCGATCTCGCCTTCGGGAATCGCCGGCCGCATGCCGGCGCC
>JACOVA010000054.1 GCA_016177575.1 Betaproteobacteria bacterium | reverse complement strand
GCGAGCCGGGCCTCCGGCCATTCGGAATCGAGAATCGCGGCCAGGTTCTGCGCGACGTAGGTTTCGCGCAGGGCACCCGACAGCGGGTCTCCGGCTTCGAATCGGGCCTCGTCGACGCCCGTGAGATGACCGGCGAGGCCAGAGTCGGCGATGTAGAGCTTGGGCGACTTGATCAGCCGGCTGGCGCGGTTGGCGAGAAAGGGCGCGATCCGCCGGATCACGAACGAGGCCTCGAGCAGGCTGAGATAGCGCGCCACGGTGGCGGCGTTGAGCTTGGCGTCGCGCCCGAGCTCGCTTGCGCCCAGGACCTGCGCCGTGCGCAGCGCGGCAAGCTGGAGCAGCGTGCGGAACGGCGCCAGGTCGCCGATGCGCGCCAGCCCGCGCACGTCGCGCTCGAGATACGTCTGCTCGTAGCCCCTGAACCACAGCGCCGATTCGCGCGCCCGGCCCAGGCACACCGGTGGAAACCCGCCGCGGAGGATCGCCCGCGGCCCGATCGGCGCGGGCGCCTCCTGACGCTTGGGCGGCGAAGCCGCGTCGAACGCGCGGCGCAGGAGCGGCGGTGTGCTGCACCGGCCGCGCAGCTCGCGGCGCGTGAACGGGTGCAGGGTGAGATAAAGCGCGCGGCCGGCGAGGCTTTCCGTAACCCCCTTCAGCAGCGCGAAATTCGCCGAGCCGGACAGCAGGTAGCGACCCGGGCGGCGATCGCGGTCCACCTCGCGCTTGATCTCCGGCAGCAGCTCAGGGCACTTCTGCGCTTCGTCGATGGCCAGCGGCTCATCCGAGCGCACGAATCCCCCCGGGTCGGCCCGTGCGGCGGCGAGCTGCGCCGGATCGTCCAGCGTTCGGTAGCGGCGGCCGGCGAGCCCTTTTTCCCGGAGCAGAAAGGTGCTCTTGCCGGACTGGCGCAAGCCCGTGATGGCCACCACGGGCATCTCGCGCAGGGCCCGGCGCGCCAGCGGCGCAAGGGCTCGAGCCCGATAGACTGTCATAATGTCACTATCACAAGTGGCATTGTGACACAACGCTCTGCTGACGTACAGCGTGATGATGTTACAATGACTCCGACGAGGAATATGGATCCGCTTGATCGACTGATCGCCGGTTTCGACATTGCGCTGCGCGCCGTGGCCGGCGTTCATCACGCGGAGCGGCCATGTCCCGGCGCGGGCCTAGCGGATTCACAGCTTCAGGATGTGGAGCGCGCAGACGCCGCCGCGCTTATGCGCGTGAATCACGTCGGCGAGGTCTGCGCGCAGGCGCTCTACCAGGGCCAGGCGCTTACCGCGCGCAACCCGGCCAACCGGCAGGCGCTCGAGCGCGCAGCGGCAGAGGAGCAAGACCACCTCGCCTGGAGCGAAGAGCGCATCCGCGAGCTGGGCGGGCGCCTGAGCCTGCTCAATCCGCTCTGGTACGCGGGCGCGTTCGCGCTCGGTGCCGCCGCGGGTGCGCTCGGCGACCGCTGGAATCTCGCCTTTCTCGCCGAGACCGAGCACCAGGTCGAGGAGCACTTGAGCGGTCACCTTGCGCGGCTCGCGCCATCCGACCACAAGACGCGCGCGATCATCGAGGCCATGCGCGCCGACGAAGCGCGCCACCGCGCGAGCGCCGTCGCGCTCGGCGCGGCGCAGATGCCGCAGCCGGCGCAGCTCGCCATGCGCGCGATGGCGAAGCTGATGACGACGCTCGCCTACCGGGTCTGAGGGCTACGCCTCGAGCACCTCGAAGTCCCGTGTGACCTCGGCGGTCTTCACCAGCATCGCCGTGGCCGAGCAGTACTTCTCGTGCGAAAGGCGGATCGCCTGCTCGACCAGGTTGCGCTTGAGGTTGCGCCCGCGCACCGCGAAGTGCATGTGGATCTTCGTGAACACCTTGGGGTCGGTTGCCGCCCGCTCGGCGGAGAGCTTCACCTCGCAGCCGGTCACCTCCTGGCCGTTCTTCTTTAGGATCACGACCACGTCGTAGGCGGTGCAGCCTCCCGCGCCGGCCAGCACGACTTCCATCGGCCGCGGCGCGAGGTTGCGTCCACCGCCCTCGGGCGCGCCGTCCATGGCCACCAGGTGGTTGCTGCCGGTCTCGGCGAGGAAGGTCATGCCTGCGCCCCAGCGAACTGTGCATTCCATGCATACCCCCATAAACGCGATTGTTGCACAGCAGCAATGGTTCGGGCATAATGCGGCTGTCTCCTCCACCCTCCTCCAATGGTGGATTCGGCGCAACCTCAACAGGTTGCGCCGTTTTTTTGCTACTATTCGCGCCTTTTCACGAGCGCCCTCACGTACCGAACATGAAGACCTATGCCGCCAAAGCCGACGAAGTGGTGCACGGCTGGTTCGTCGTCGATGCGCAGAACAAGGTGCTCGGGCGCCTCGCCTCGCAGATCGCGGTGCGCCTGCGCGGCAAGCACAAGCCCGAGTACACCCCGCACGTCGACACCGGCGATTTCATCGTCGTGGTGAACGCGGCCAAGATCCGCGTCACGGGGCGCAAGACGCTCGGCAAGAAGTACTACCGGCACACCCGCTTTCCGGGCGGCATCAAGGAGACCGATTTTGCCAAGCTGCACGCGAGGTTTCCCGACCGGGCGCTCGCGCGCGCGGTGAAGGGCATGCTGCCGAAAGGCCCGCTCGGCTACGCGATGCTGAAAAAACTGAAGATCTACGCCGACGGCGCGCACCCGCACGCGGCGCAACAGCCCAAGGCACTGGAGCTCTGACATGGTCGGCGACTACTACTACGGCACGGGCCGGCGCAAGAGCGCCGTGGCGCGCGTCTTTCTCAAGCCCGGCAAGGGCCAGTTCGTGGTCAACGGCAAGCCGGTGGACGAGTTCTTCGCGCGCGAGACCGGGCGCATGATCGTGCGCCAGCCGCTCGAGATCACCAAGAGCCTCGCCAGCTTCGACATCACGGTCAACGTGCACGGCGGCGGCGAGAACGGCCAGGCCGGCGCGGTGCGCCACGGGCTGGCGCGCGCCCTGATCGAGTATGACGCCGGGCTCAAGCCCGCGCTCAGCGCCGCCAGGCTGGTCACCCGCGACGCGCGCGAAGTGGAGCGCAAGAAGGTCGGCTTGCACAAGGCGCGGCGGCGCAAGCAATACTCGAAACGCTGATCGAAGGGACCCGGGCTCGCCCGGTGAGCGGCCGCCTCTGGAAGCTGCGCCAGCGCTTCGGCATCGCCGCGCCGAAGGTCGCGGTGCGAACGCACGTTCCCTGGTACCTGCGCTGGCTCGGCATCGCCGTGCTGCTCGCCTTCTCGGCCGCGCTCGCGGCGTGGATGTACGACGCCGGCCGGCGCTTCGCCGGCTTCGACCGCAGCGAAGTCGAGCAGGAGCTCGCGCTCGCGCGCGGCGAGCTCGCGGCGGCGCGCGGCGAGCTCGAGCGCCTGCGCGCCCTTGCCAACGCCTCCGAGAGCAGGCTCTCGATCGAGCGCACGGCGCAGCAGAAGCTCGGGCAGCAGATGCGCGGCCTGGAAGGGGAAAACGCGCGCCTGCGCGAGGAGCTGGCGATCTTCGAGAGCATGCTCTCGTCCGATACCACGCATAGCGCGCCGCTCTCGGTCCTGCGCTTCAAGGTCGAGCCCGACCTGATCCCGGGTGAATACCGCTACCGGGTGGCGCTGCTCGCCTCGGGGCCGCGGCGCGGGCGCGATTTCCAGGGGCGGCTCGAGCTGGTGGTCAGTCTGACGGAAGCGGGCCGCAGTGCTATGATCACGGTACCGGCGCCCGCGGAATCCGAGTCGGCCGCTTTTCGCTTGAATTTCAAGCACTTCCAGAGAGTGGAAGGCAGGTTCCGGGTGAATCCCAAGGCCAGGGTCGGAGGCGTGCAGGTGCGCATCTACGAGAGCGGCGCCGGCGACGCGAAAGTGACCGAGAGCGTGACGCTCGATTGAAGGAGCAACGGACATGTTCGGCAGGGAAAGCAAGCCGCAGAACCGCATCGACAGCCTGATCGGCGCCACCACGCGCGTCGAGGGCAACGTGTTCTTCAGCGGCGGACTGCGCATCGACGGCGCGGTGCGCGGCAACGTCGCGGCGCTGCCCGACCAGCCGGGCACGCTGGTGATCTCGGAGCAGGCGCGCGTCGACGGCGAAGTCCAGGCCGCGCACGTGGTCGTGAACGGCACCATCAACGGACCGGTGGACGCGCGCGAGACGCTCGAACTCCAGCCCGGTTCGCGTGTCAAAGGCGACGTGCACTACAAGAGCATCGAGATCCAGCAGGGCGCCATCGTCGAAGGACGCCTGGTGCATCACTCGGCCGAGGTCAAGGGCGTAGAGCTCAAGATCGCCAAGTAGGCAACGGAAATTCAGGAGCGAGAAATGAACGCAGCAACGGAAATGCCCTCACCGCTGGCCTTCTCGGACAGCGCCGCCAACAAGGTGAAGCAGCTGATCGAGGAGGAAGGCAATCCGGGTCTGAAGCTGCGCGTGTTCGTCACCGGCGGCGGCTGCTCGGGCTTCCAGTACGGCTTCACCTTCGACGAGGTGCAGAACGAAGACGACTCCGTGATGGAGAAGAACGGCGTCAAGCTGCTCATCGACCCGATGAGCTATCAGTACCTGGTCGGCGCCGAGATCGACTACACCGAGGGGCTGGAAGGTGCGCAGTTCGTGATCAAGAACCCGAACGCGACCAGCACCTGCGGCTGCGGCTCCTCCTTTTCCGCCTAGGCAGTCCGTCGCTCCCGCGAAAGCGGGAGCCCATGTCTTTTCCAGTCAGGCCGGGTAGACGGCGCCGAGCACGCGCGCTGCGCGCGCGCCGGTGACCGAGGGCAGGCTGGCCGGCCGGCCATCGAGCGCCTGCTTCGCGAGCCATGCGAATGCGGTCGCTTCCACCCGTTGCGGATCGATTCCGTGCTGCGCGCTGCTCTCGACCGGGATCGGCGCGGCTGCCGTTCGCAACCGCTCCATCAGAGCCAGATTCCCGACTCCTCCTCCGCAGGCAATGACGCGCAGAGCGGGGCGACAGTATCTCGCGATGCCGTCGCACACGCTGCGTGCGGTCAGCTCTGCGAGCGTCGCCTGCACTGCGCGCGCATCCTCGCCGCCGCGCAGCATCGCCTGCAGCCACGCCTCGTTGAACAGGTCGCGCCCGGTGCTCTTGGGCGGCGGCGCGGCGAAATAGGGGTCGCGCAGCATGCGCTCGAGCAGCCCCGGCAGGTGCTGCGCGCCGGCAGCCCAGGCGCCGTCCTCGTCGTACGGCCGGCCGAGCGATTTCGAGATCCAGAGGTCCAGCAGGCAGTTGCCGGGCCCGGTATCGAAGCCCGCGACCTCGCCGGCGCGCGGCAGGCAGGTGAGATTGGCGATGCCGCCGAGATTCAGCACCGCGCGGTCTTCGGCGGGATGCGCAAACACCGCGGCGTGGAACGCCGGGGCGAGCGGCGCGCCCTGGCCCCCGGCGGCGACGTCGCGGCTGCGGAAGTCGGCGACCACGCGAATTCCGGTCAGCTCGGCGAGCAGCGCCGCATTGCCGATCTGGACCGTGTAGCCGCGCGCGGGGCCGTGGCGCACGGTCTGGCCGTGACAACCGATGGCGCGCATCTCCGCTGCCGGAATTCCCGCCTGCGCGAGCAGCGCGGCGACGGCGGCGGCGTAGCTGCGGGCGAGGTCGTTGCCGGCGAGCGCCGCGCGCTCGAGCTCATTGTCCGCGGGCGAATTGAGCGCGAGCAGCTCGCGCCGCAGCCGGGCCTCGAACGGCCGATGGGCGTGCGCAAGCAGCTGCGGCCTCGCGCCGGCGAGATCGGCGAGCACGGCATCGACCCCGTCGAGGCTCGTGCCCGACATGAGGCCGAGGTAGAGCTCGCGGCTCACTCGAAGGCAGCGTCTGCGGAGGCGACCCGGATTTGCGCGAGGAGATCGAGCTGCGCGAACAGCGGCTGCGCGTGAGCGCGGAACGCCTCCAGCTCGTGCGTGGCGAGGGGCGCGGCCGCGGGCAGCGCGACCGAAAGCGGGTTGCGCGCCGTGCCCGCGATGCGGAACTCGTAATGCAGATGCGGCCCGGTCGCCCAGCCCGTCTGGCCGACGGCGCCGATGGTTTCGCCCTGCACCACGCGCGCGCCGGCGCGGATGCCGCGTGCAAACCCGCTCAGATGCGCATACAGAGTCGAATAGCGGCCCTGATGGCGCAGCACCACCACGTTGCCGTAGCCGCCGTTGCGGCCGGCGAACTCGACGATGCCGTCGCTGACCGCACGCACCCGCGTGCCGGCGCGCGCGGCATAGTCCACGCCCTGGTGGGCGCGCCAGGACCGCAGGAACGGATGCCTGCGCATGCCGAAGCCGGAGCTGACGCGCGAGAATTCGAGCGGCGAGCGCAGGAACGCCTTGCGCAGGTTCTTGCCGTCCGGGGCGAAGTGGCCCTCGCCGAACCGCACCGCCCGATAGGTTTTTCCCTGGTTGACGAACTCGGTGGCGATGACGCGGCCGGCGCGCAGCGGGCGGCCGTCGAGGCTGTGCATCTCGTAGAGCACGGAAAAGCGGTCGCCGACGCGCAGTTCGCGGTGGAAATCGATGTCGCCGCCGAACACATCGGCGAGCTGGATCGAGACCGAGTCGGGTATGCCGGCCGCGTCGGCGGCGGCGAACAGCGACGAGCGCACCACGGCCGATTTCAGCTCGCGGTGCGTGGCGATCGCCGGCCGCTCCACTCTCGCTGCCAGGCCCTCGCCGATCCGCTCGATCCTGACCAGCGCGTCGCGCGCAGCGAGGAACTCAAGCCACACGAGCTCGCCCTCGCTCTCCTTGCCGGCGCGCACTTCGGCCGTGACGATCGCCCCCGGGCGCAGCAGCTTCGCCTCGCGCCGGCGCACGAGCATCTGCGCGTCGCCCGCGCCGATCGAGAGCCGGGCGAGCAGCCCGGCGAGCGTGTCGCCGCGCTCGAAGCGCTCGGCGCGGATGTAGGTCGCGGGAGCGGGCAGCAGCGCTGCCTGCGCGCGGATCTCGAGCGGCTCGCGCAGCGCGGTCTTCGCCACCAGCAACTCGGCATCGGTCGCGGGAACGATGGCGGTGAAGGCCGCGACGGCGCCCGAGACCGCAAAGGCGGCCAGGGCCGCGGCGCGCAGCAGCGGCGCGTGATGGCTCATGGATCGGCTAGAATCCCTTGGTTTTCAAACCTCTGCAGCAGTCTAGCAAAAATCGCCGGGCCGCATAAGGAAATGATTCCGGTCACCGAAGCCCTCGAGCGCGTCAAGCGCGGCTGCGACGAGCTGATCGTCGAGGAAGAGCTGGTCCGCAAGCTCAAGACCGGGCGCAGGCTGCGCATCAAGCTCGGGCTCGATCCGACCGCCCCCGACCTCCACCTCGGTCATACCGTGGTGATCAACAAGCTGCGCCACTTCCAGGAGCTCGGCCACCAGGTCCAGTTCCTGATCGGCGATTTCACCGGCATGATCGGCGATCCGACCGGCAAGAACCAGACGCGGCCGCCGCTCTCGCGCGAGCAGATCCTCGAGAACGCGCAGACCTACCGCGCCCAGATGTCGCGCATCCTCGACCCGGAAAAGACCCAGGTGCTGTTCAACTCCGAATGGTCCGACCAGCTCGGCGCCGAGGGCATGATCCGGCTCGCTGCGCGCTACACCGTGGCGCGGCTGCTCGAGCGGGACGACTTCCGCAACCGGTTCAAGAGCAACCAGCCGATCGCGGTGCACGAGCTGCTCTATCCCCTGATGCAGGGCTACGACTCGGTGGCGATGAAGGCGGACGTCGAGCTGGGCGGCACGGACCAGAAGTTCAACCTGCTGGTCGGGCGCGAGCTGCAGCGGCACTACGGGCAGGAGCCGCAGTGCATCATGACCCTGCCGTTGCTGGAAGGATTGGACGGGCAGGAGAAGATGTCCAAGTCGCTCGGCAACTACGTCGGCATCACCGAGCCGCCGCAGGAGATGTTCGGCAAGCTGATGTCGATCTCGGACGAGCGCATGTGGCGCTACATCGAGCTGCTGTCCTTCGCCCCGGCGGAGACGATCAAGCTCTGGAAGAGGGAAACGCGCGGCGGTCGCAATCCGCGCGAGATCAAGGTGCTGTTCGCGAAGGAGATCGTGGCGCGCTTCCACGGCAAGCAGGAGGCGGAGGACGCCGAAGCACAGTTCGAGCAGCGCTTCCGCCATGGCCGGCTCCCCGGCAGCATGCAGGAGTTCTCCTTCGCCGCGCCCGCGGGGGGGCTGGCGGTGACGCAGACGCTCAAGCTCGCGGGGTTCGTGCCCAGCATCTCGGAGGCGCAGCGCCTCATCGAGCAGGGGGGCGTGAAGGTCGACGGCGAGCGCGTCTCCGACAGGGCGCTCAAGTTCTCAGCGGGGCAGTCCTTCGTGATGCAGGCCGGCAAGCGCAAGCTTGCCCGCATCAAGATCTCGTGAGCGCTCCTCAATACGAGGTCTACGCGATCAAGTACGCGCACCACGACCGGCGCGCCGCGGAAAATTTCATCGGCGGCGACCCTCACGACGGGCCGATGCCGCTCGACTATTTCGTCTGGCTGCTGCGCGGCACGGACGGGAAAAATGCGCGCGAGATCGTGGTCGACACCGGATTCTCCGCGGCGATGGCCGCCAGGCGGGGCCGCGAGCATCTTCGCTGCCCGACCGAAGGGTTGCGTTTGCTGGGAATAGACTCTAAACAGATCAAGGATGTGGTCATCACGCACCTACATTACGACCATGTCGGCAATTTCGACCTGTTCCCCGCCGCGACGCTGCACCTGCAGGATCTGGAAATGCGCTACGCGACCGGGCGGCACATGGCGCAGCCCGTGTTCCGCGGCGCCTATGAGGTCGAGGACGTGGTCGGCATGGTGCGGCGCGTGTATGCCGGCAGGGTGCGCTTTCACGACGGCGACGCGGAGATCGCCCCCGGCGTCTCGCTGCACCTGATCGGCGGCCACACCATGGGTCTGCAGGTGGTGCGCGTGGCGACGCGGCGCGGCTGGCTGGTGCTCGCCTCGGACGCGTCGCACTTCTACGCCAACATGGAGCAGGAGCGGCCGTTTCCGATCGTCTACAGCGTCGCCGACATGGTCGAGGGCTACGCGAGGCTGCGCGCGCTCGCCGACTCCCCGGGGCACATCGTCCCGGGGCACGACCCCCGGGTACTGGAGCGCTATCCCGCGCCCTCCAAGGCGCTCGAGGGGATCGTGGCGCGGCTCGACTAGCGAGCCGCGCGCGCCCCATTTGCGGGCGTCGCTATTCGTTGACACCCCGGGGGTCTGGCCCCTACCATCAACACCCTTCACGGTCGGTTCAACAGGGGAGGAACCCGATGCGTAAACCGTTGCAGTCCGTTGTCGCGCTCGCCGTCGCCGCGCTCGTCGCCGTGCCTGCGCTCGCCCAGCAGAAGAACCTGAAGATGCAGTCGACGTGGCCCGCCAGCCTGACGCTGCAGGACAATTTCAAGTTCTTCGCCGAGCGGGTCGAAAAGCTCACCAGCGGCCAGGTCAAGATCGAGGCGCTCGCCGCCGGCCAGATCGTGCCCCCGTTCGAGGTGCTCGACGCCACGCACAAGAAGGTGATCGACGGCGCGCACGCGATCGCGTACTACTGGGTCGGCAAGAACAAAGCCGCGACGCTCTTTTCGAGCACCCCGGCGGGCATTGCCGGCATGGACAACATGGACTATCTCGGCTGGATTTACGAGGCCGGCGGCCTGGACATGTGGTGGGAGTTCTACCAGAAGGAGCTCAAGCTCAACGTCATCGCCTTTCCGATCCTGCCGGCGAGCCCGCAGGCGCTGGGCTGGTTCAAGCGGCCGATCAAGAACCTCGCCGACTTCAAGGGCATGAAATGCCGCCAGACCGGCATCGTGGCCGAGATCTACCAGCGCATGGGCATGCAGACGGTCAACATGCCCGGCGGCGAGATCGTCCCGGCCGCGCAGCGCGGCGTAATCGACTGCGCCGAGTGGGTCGGCGGCATCGAGGACCTGCGTCTCGGCCTGCCGCAGGTGTGGAAGTACCACTACACCCCCGGCATGCACGAGTCGAGCTCGGTCGGCGAGATCATCATCAATAACGACGTCTGGAAGGGCTTCACGCCGCAGCAGCAGGAGTCGGTACGCTCGGCGACCGTCGAAACCTACGTGCGCTGGTGGGTGAAGTGGCAGCGCCAGAACGCCGACGCGATCGAGGAGATGCGCACCAAGCACGGCACGCAACTGCTGCGCACGCCGCCGGACGTGCTGATCGCGTTTTTCAAAGCCTGGGACGCAATCGCCAAGGAAGAGTCGGCCAAGAACCCGTTCTTCAAGAAGGTGCTCGAGTCGCAGCGCGAGTACGCGTCGAAAGTGGTGCCGGCCAAGCGCTTCATGTTTCCGCCGTACTCTTTTGCCGCGAATTACTATTGGCCGGAGTCCGCGCGCGCGGCGCCTGCCAGAGGGGCGGCGAAGAAAAAATAGGGCTTCGCCCAGGGCTATTTTGTTGACCGGGGACGGGCAAAGCGTGTAGGCTGCGTTTCGCTTTGCGAAATTCACTCTAGGAGGAGAGGTCTCATGAGGCAGTTCGTCCGTTCCGTCGCGGCACTCGCGTGCGCCGCCGCATTCAGCGCCGGCGCCAATGCGCAGACCGTGAACCTGAAAATGCAGGCCACCTGGCCTGCGTCGCTCACGCTCTACGACAACTTCACGTTCTTCACCGACCGGGTCAGCAAGCTCTCCGGCGGCTCGCTCAAGATCGAGGCGATGCCGGCCGGGCAGGTGGTGCCGGCGTTCGAGGTGCTCGACGCCACGCACAAGAAAGTGCTCGACGGCGCGCATGCCTGGGCGGGGTACTGGACCGGCAAGAACAAGGTCTCGATCCTGTTCACCGGCGGCCCGGGCGGCACCTTCGGCATGGACTACATCGATGCCATGGGCTGGCTGCACGACGGCGGCGGGCTGGACCTGTACAACGAGTTCTACCAGAAGGAGCTCAAGCTCAACGTCGTGGTGCTGCCGATCCTGCCGGCGGGCCCGCAGGCCTTCGGCTGGTTCAAGCGCCCGATCAAGAACCTGGCCGACTTCAAGGGCATGAAATGCCGCCAGACCGGCATGGCCGCCGAGGTGTTCCAGAAGATGGGCATGCAGACGGTCAACATGCCGGGCGGCGAGATCATCCCGGCGGCGCAGCGCGGCGTGATCGACTGCGCCGAGTGGGTCGGCGGCGTCGAGGACCTGAAGCTCGGCTTCCAGAACGTGTGGAAGTACCACTACACCCCGGGCGTGCACGAGAACGTCACCATCGGCGAGCTGCTGATCAACGCCGACGTGTGGAAGGCGCTTTCGCCGACGCACCAGGAGATCGTGAAATCGGCCGCCACCGAGACCTTCTACCGCTGGTGGGCGAAATGGCAGCGCCAGAACGCCGACGCGCTCAGGGACCTGCAGGAGAAGCACGGCGTGCGCATCCTGCGCACCCCGCCCGACATCCTGGTCGAGTTCCTGAAGACCTGGGACAAGATCGCGGCGGAAGAGTCCGCCAAGAGCCCGTTCTTCAAGAAGACGCACGACTCGCAGCGCGCCTACGCCTCGCTGGTGGTGCCGGCGAAGCGCTTCATGTTCCCGCCGTATTCGTTCGTCGCGAACTACTACTTCCCTGAGAGCGCGGGCAAGGGCAGGGCTCCGATGAAGAAGAAGTAGCTCGAAAGTCCGGAACGGGGGCGGGGATCCGCCCCCGTTTTAATTTCAGAGGCAAGGAATGGCTCAACCGTCGCCGCGCCTGGTCCGCGCGGTCCGCATTATCGACAAGTTCACCGACACCACCGGCACCTGGGTGGCCTGGCTCAACGTGCCGCTGGTGTTCGTCGTCGCTTGGGAGGTGACCTCGCGCTACGCGTTCAACGCGCCGACGATCTGGTCGTTCGACGTCACCTACATGCTCTACGGCACGATCTTCATGCTCGGCGCCGCCTACGCGCTGCACAAGGGCGCGCACATCCGCACCGACTTCTTCTTCGAGAAGTGGTCGATCCGCACCAAGGGCGTGATCGACTCGGTCGCCTACATCGTCTTTTTCTTTCCTTCCATTTTCGTGTTTCTGCTGGTGAGCGGCGACGAGGGCTTGTATGCCTACTCGATCGGCGAGACCTCGGAGCAGACGCCGTGGCGCCCTATCCTCTGGCCGTTCAAGCTGGTGGTGCCGCTCGCCTGCCTGCTGCTGCTGATCCAGGGCGTCTCGGAGTCCATCAAGAGCATCTACGCGGCGCGCCTGGGCATCGAGCTCGAGCACAAGGAAAAGGTCGAGATCTAGGGCCATGACCGGACTCGCGCTCCTCGGCCTGATCATGCTGGTGGTCATGATCGGCGCGATCTTCATCGGTTTTCCGATCAGCTTCACGCTGCTGTTCCTCGCGCTCAGCTTCGGCTATTTCGGCCTCGAGGGGGAGGTGGTCTTCAGCCTCGCCTACTTCCAGACCATCGGCATGATGAAGGAGGAGCTGCTCGCGGCGGTGCCGCTGTTCATCTTCATGGGCTTCATCACCGAGCAGGCCGGGCTGATGGAGCGGCTGTTCACGGCATTCCGCCTGCTGCTCGCGCCGCTGCGCGGCGCGCTGTTCGCGGTGGTCATCCTGACGGCGGCGGTGTTCGCGATGGCGACCGGCATCGTCGGCGCCGCGGTGACGGTGCTCGGCATCATGGCGAGCCCCATCATGATCAAGACCGGCTACGACGGCCGGCTCTCCGCGGGCGCGATCACCGCCGGCGGGACGCTCGGCATCCTCATTCCGCCGTCGGTGATGCTGATCGTCATGGGTCCGGTGCTCGGCGTCTCGGTGGCCGACTTGTACGCGGCCGCCTTCGGTCCCGGCTTCTTGCTCGCCGCGCTGTACCTGGGCTACCTGCTTGGCCGCGCGTTCTTCAATCCGAAGCTCGGTCCGCCGGTGCCGAAGGAAGAGCGCATCTACGGCGCGGGCAGGATCGTCAGCGAAGTGCTGCTCGGCGTGGTGCCGTTGCTCGGACTGATCGCCGCCACCCTCGGCTCCATCCTGGCCGGGCTGGCGACGCCCACCGAGGCCTCGGGGATCGGCGCGCTCGGCGCGTTGATCCTCGCCGCGAGCTACAAGAAGCTCACCTATGCGGGCGTCAAGCGGGCGATCCTCAACACCACGGCGACCAGCAGCATGGTGCTGCTCCTCGCCACGACCTCGAACATCTTCGGCGCGGTGTTCGCGCGCATGGGCACGGCGAACTGGATCACCGAGTCGCTGCTGGCGCTGCCGTTTCCGCCGGTGGCGATGCTGATCATGGTGCTCGTCCTCATCTTCCTGCTCGGCTGGCCGTTCGAGTGGCCGGCGATCATCCTGGTGTTCCTGCCGATCTTCTATCCCGTGATGGACGCGCTCAAGCCCGCGCTCGGGGAATCGCTCGGCATCGCGCCCGACCTGGTGATGATCTGGTTCGGTGCCGTGGTCGCGGTGGTGCTGCAGACCGCGTTCCTGTCGCCGCCGGTGGCGATGTCGGCGTACTACCTGCGCCAGGTCGTGAGGGATTGGTCGCTGGCGACCATCTACAAGGGCATGTTCGAGTTCATGATCCTGCAGGTGATCGCCATCACCCTCATCGTGACGTTCCCGGCGATCGCCACCTGGTTCCCGGAGCAGCTGCAGGCGGAGTCGCGGGCGGTGATCACCGAAGAGGTCGACGACAGCATGAACCGGCTCGAGGACGCCTACGGGACGGCTATACCGGCGCCGGGGCAACCGCGCAAGAACGCGGCTGATGAACTGGAGGAGGACGACGCGCTGGAAAAAGACGAATTGAAGCCGACCAAGTAGCACGGCGCGGCATGCGCGCTGACGCCGGGTCCTGCCCGGCGTTTTTGTTTGTGTTACAAGAAGAGCGATGGGCTTCGACTTCGACGCGCCGATCGAGCGGCGCGGCACCTGGAGCACGCGCTGGGAGCGCTATCCGGGCGACATCATCCCGCTCTGGGTCGCCGACACCGATTTCCGCGCCCCGCCGGCGGTGCGCGCGGCGATGCGCAGGCGCGTCGATCATGGCGTCTTCGGCTACAGCGTCAACCCCGCCGAGCTGCGCGATGCGCTCATCGAGCGCATGGCGCGCCTGTACCGCTGGCGGGTCGAGCCCGACTGGGTGGTCTTCATTCCCGGCGTGGTGCCGGGGCTGCATCTGGCCGCCCGGCACCTGGTGCGGCCCGATGAGCACATCCTGGTACCGACCCCGGTCTATCACCACCTCAAGAGCGCCGCGACCCGTGCCGCGCGGGCGCATACCGACGTGCCGCTGGTTCTGTCCTCGGGCCGCTGGGTATTCGACGAAGAACGGCTGGAAAAATCGATCCGCCCCGATTCGCGGCTGCTCGAGCTTTGCAACCCGCAGAACCCGGGCGGGACGATCTTTACGCGCGCCGAGCTCGAGCGCCTCGCCGCGATCGCCCTCAGGCACGACCTGCTCGTGTGCGCGGACGAGATCCATGCGGAAATCCTGCTCGACCGGGACAAGCCGCACGTGCCGATCGCAAGCCTCGCGCCGGAGGTCTCGCGCCGCTCGGTGACGCTCGTCTCGCCGAACAAGGCGTTCGGCATCCCCGGCGCGGGCTGCGCCTTCGCGATCATCGAGGCCCCGGGGCTGCGGCGCGCGTTCTCGGCCGACCACCACGCGACGCTGCACGACGCCTCGGTGTTCGGCTACGAGGCCGCGCTCGCGGCCTGGCGCGAGTGCGACGGGTGGCTGGCGGCGCAGCTCGAATACCTGCGCGCCAACCGCGACCTGGTCGAGCGCGAGGTGGCGCGGCTGCCGGGGCTCGCGCTGGCGCACGTCGAGGCGACCTACCTCGCCTGGATCGACTGCCGCGCGCTGGGAGCGAAAGACCCGCAGGCGCTGTTTCTCGAGCACGGTGTCGCGCTCTCGCCGGGCGCGCAGTTCGGCGACCCGCGCTTCGTGCGCCTTAACTTCGGCACCCAGCGCTCCCGGCTCGAGCAGGCGCTGCAACGAATGCAGACGGCAATCAGGAACGCTGTTTCGGCTTCCTGAGCGAAAGGGATTTCGCCGTCTCGAGCACGCGGGCGAGATGCGGGTCGTGCATGCCGAGCTCGCGCAGATGCTCCAGGGTATTGTGGATATAGTCCACGCAGGCGCCGCGCTGGCCGATGCCCTGGGCGACGAGTTGCGCGCGCCCGTTGACGTCGAGCTCGCGCACGAACTGGCGGTGCTCGGTGTCGGCGACGAAGGCGAGCGCATGGACGCGCTGCGCGCCGCGCAGCGTCACCGATACGAACTTCGGCATGTACACCCGGTTCACCATCTCGCGCTGCCAGAGCGCGTCGAGCACCTCCTTGGCGGCACCGGCGTGCACGCGGTACGCCATGCCCCAGCACGATCCGCCGCGGCAAAGCCCCATCACCAGGCCCGGCTTCTGCGGTGTTCCGCGGTAGCGGTTCGACAGGATGCACAGCGCCCGGTGGTAGCCGTGCGCCAGGCCGGTCTTGCGCTCCGTGTAGCGGAAATCGGGCGCCCACATGAGCGAGCCGTAGCCGAACACCCACAGGTCGCCGCGCGGAACGATGGCCAGAAACTTCGCGAGTTCCATCAATGCCTGCTTAACGCCCGACGCACCTCGGGCGCTGACGCGAGCGCGCCCCCTGCACGCTCGACCCCGTCGCGGGCGGCGCGCGTCCATTCCACGTTAGACCGCGCGGAGCCGAAAGGTGCGTCTTCCAGGCCTACGCGCACATGCCCGCCGCGCGCAACCGCCGCACCGATGAGGGGCAGGACGTCCACGCGCAGGCCGGCCACCATCCACGGCGCGCCCGGCGCGGTGTCGCCGAGCAGCCGCAGGTAGGCCTCGAGCGCGTACTCGGCGGGCGGAAAGCCGAAGTCGAAGCCCTCCGAGAACATGAAGCGATAGACCGGCTGCGGCAGCGCACCCGCCTCGCGCGCCAGCGCAGCGCCCAGGCGCACGAATCCCGGCTCGTAGATCGCATAGCCGGGGTGAAACCGATACTGCGCCGCAAGCGCCAGCCCGTGCCGGATATGGTCGTTCGGGTTGAGATAGACGAAATGGTCGAAATTGACCGAGCCGGGATCGACCACCGCCCATTCGATCAGTCCGCGCTGCCCGAGCGCCTCGATCGCGGCGAAGCGCTCGGCCGCGCTCATGCCGCCCGCGGCCAGAGGAATCGTCGGGTAGACGATGCAGTCCACCCTGGAGCGGATGCCCTCGATGATGCGCGCGTAGATGTCCGCTTCGTCGCGCTGGCGGCCGCTCGCTTCGTCGTAGGCGTGCACATGCACGATCGCAGCGCCTTCGCGCGCGCACTCGATGCCCTGCGCGACGATCTCGGCGACGCCGACCGGTATGCCGGGCTGCGACTTCCTTCCCCAGGGGCCGTTCAGCGCGACTTCGAGCCAGGTCTTGTTTTGCATGTCCGCGTCTGCAGCCATTATAGAATTCCCCGGAGGAGAATCGGCGTTGCCCGGAAAAGCGCGCAGGACCCCGATCGTCGGGCGTTTCACGCGGCAGGAAGTCGCGCTCGCGGCGCGCAACAGCGGCATGCCGCTCGAGGCGCTGCGCTATGAGCTCACGCCCGCGGGCCTGCACTATCTGCTCATCCACTTCGATATCCCGGCAGCCGATGCGGCGACCTGGACGCTCGAGCTGCGGGGGCTGTTCTCGCAGCCCGGCGCCATCGGGCTCGCCGCGCTCAGGCAGATGCCCGCGACGACGGTGCGCGTCACCATGGAATGCGCCGGCAATGGGCGCGGCCAGATTTCGCCGCGCTATCCGTCGGTGCCCTGGCTCGAGGAGGGCGTCTCGACCGCGGAATGGACGGGAGTTTCGCTTCCGGTCTTGCTGCAGAAGGCGAAATTGGAAGAGTCCGCGCGCGAAGTCGTGTTCTACGGCGCCGACCGCGGCATCGACCGCGGCCTCGAGCACGCGTTCGCGCGCAGCCTCGCGCTCGAAGAGGCGCTGCGCGAAGACGTCCTGGTCGCCTACGCGATGAACGGCGAGCCGCTTGCGCCGCAGCACGGCGCGCCGCTGCGCCTGGTGGTGCCCGGCTGGTACGGCATGGCGAGCGTCAAGTGGCTGGAGCGCATCGAGGCGATCGATCGCGCTTTCGACGGCGTGCAGCAATCGCTCAGCTACCATTTTCGCGCCGCGGCCGGCGAAAGGGGCGTGCCGTGCACGCGCATGCGCGTCAACTGCCTCATGGCACCGCCCGGCATGCCCGATTTCTACTCGCGCCGGCGCGTGCTCGGCGCGGGGCGCGTAGAGATCATCGGCCGCGCCTGGTCCGGCGCGCCCCCGGTGCGGCGCGTCGAGCTCTCGGTCGACGGCGAATGGAGCGACGCCGCTCTCGAGGCGGCGCCGGCACCGCACGCCTGGCAGCGATGGCGCGCGCTGTGGGACGCATCCGCCGGCAGGCACGAGCTGCGCTGCCGCGCGACCGACGCGAGCGGCGCGGCGCAGCCGCTCGAGCCGCCCTGGGACGCGACCGGGTTCGGCAACAACGCCGCGCAAACGGTGGAGGTGATGGTGAGATGAGCGGCATGGAAAGCGAGTGGCCGTTGCGAACCTTCCGGGTGCTCAAGCGATCGGCGGTGCGCCTGGTCGGCTACGTCCCCGATGCGGGGCACAAGCGGCTGATCGAGCTCTGCCTCGCCGAGCGCAAGCTCGAGTCGGTGGTCCTCAGCACCGAGGAGGAGGGGATCGGGCTCGCTGCGGGCGCATGGCTCGGCGGCGCGCGCACGGTGCTCCTCATGCAATCGAGCGGGGTCGGCAACTGCATCAACGCGCTCGGCATGGTGCGCGAGTGCCGCTTTCCGCTGCTGATGCTGGTGACCATGCGCGGCGAGCACGGCGAATTCAATCCCTGGCAGGTGCCGATGGGTCAGGCGACGCCGGCGGTGCTTGGCGCGATGGGGGTCGTGGTGCACGAGGCGGCGACGGCGCAGGACGTGGCGCCGGCGGTCGAGGCCGCCGCGAGGCTCGCCTTCGGCGGCTACCAGGCGGCCGCGGTGCTGATCTCGCAGCGCGTGATCGGGATCAAGAGCTTCCAGGAACAGGCGGCGCAATGAGAAATCCGCTGCGGCGCCGGCAAGTGGTGGCAGCTCTGCTGCGCGAGCGGGGGGATCTCCTGGTCGTGGCCGGGCTCGGGTCGACGGCCTGGGACTGCACCGCCGCGGGCGATTGCGCGCTCACGTTCCCGATGTGGGGGGCGATGGGCAACGCAGCCATGATCGGGCTGGGCCTCGCGCTGGCGCAGCCGGCGCGGCGGGTGCTCGTGCTCACCGGCGACGGCGAAATGCTGATGGGCCTGGGATCGCTCGCAACCATCGGCGTGCGCAAGCCGCGCAACCTCGCCGTCGTGGTCATCGACAACGAGCGCTACGGCGAGACCGGGATGCAGGAGACGCATACCGCCAGGGGCGTCGACCTCGCCAAGGCGGCGCTGGCCTGCGGCTTTCGCGCCGGCATCCAGGTGCGCCGGGCGGCCGGGCTCGCGGCGCTGCGCAAGGCGGTTCACGCGGCCCCCGGCCCCGTGTTCGCGCAGGTCAAGGTCGCGGTCGAAAAGCTGCCGCTGGTCCTGCCGCCGCGCGAGGGCGCGCTGCTCAAGTCCCGCTTCCGCAGGGCGCTGCTCGGCGCCGAAGCCGATCTCGACTAGCGGGGAGAGGAGCTTCGTGGTCGGCAATCGTGGCGCGGCTGCCGAGGCAATTTCGGCCGGTCGCATCATGGCGCGCGCCGACGAGCTGGCCGCGCATTCGGAGCAGCCTGGCGGCCTGACGCGGGTGTCGCTCTCGCCCGAGTATCGCGCGGCCTCGGAGCGGGTCATGGGATGGATGCGCGAGGCGGGCATGACGGCGCGCCTGGACGCGATCGGCAACGTCGCGGGACGCTACGAAGGCGAGCGCGCCGGGCTGCCCTGCCTGATGCTCGGCTCGCACCTCGATACGGTGCGCGACGCGGGCAGATACGACGGCATGCTGGGCGTGATCTGCGCCATCGAATGCGTGCAGGCGCTGCATTCGGCCGGCAGGCGCCTGCCGTTCGCGATCGAGGTGCTGGGGTTCACGGACGAGGAGGGCGTGCGCTTCGGCGTCACGCTGCTCGGCAGCCGGGCGCTCGCCGGCACCCTGGATCCGGCGCTGCTCGAGGCGAAGGATCGCAACGGCATGACGATGGCCGAGGCGCTGCGCGGCTTCGGCCTCGATCCGGCGCGCATCGGCACGGCGGCCCGCAGCCGCGGCGAGCTGCTCGCCTACGCCGAGCTGCATATCGAGCAGGGACCGGTGCTGGAGGCCGAGGGTCTGCCGGTCGGCGTGGTCACCGCCATCAACGGCTACACCCGCATGCGCGTGAGCATCGAGGGCACGGCGGGCCACGCCGGCACCGTGCCCATGGCGTTGCGGCGCGACGCCCTCGCGGCGGCGGCGGAGTGCGTGCTCGCGGTCGAGCGCGCCGCCGCCTCCGAGCCGGAAGTCGTCGCCACGGTCGGCAGGCTCGAGGCGCTGCCCGGGGCGATCAACGTGATCCCGGGGGGCGCGCGCTTCACGGTCGATGTGCGGGCCCCGGACGATGCGCGGCGGCTGCGCGCTGCGGCGCGAATCGAAAAAGAAATCAGTTCAATCTGCGCCCGGCGCGGCGTCGCGCTGGCGAGCGAGCGCACGCAGGAGCAGGGGGTCACCGCCTGCTCGCCCTGGCTGATCGAGCGCCTGGCGCGCGCGGTCGAGGGCGAGGGCCTGCGCGTGCGGCGCCTGCCGAGCGGCGCCGGCCACGACGGCATGGCGCTACAGACTATTGCAGATATCGGCATGCTTTTCGTGCGCTGCGCGAACGGGATCAGCCATAATCCTGCCGAAGCGATCCGCGCCGCGGACGCCGCGGCCGGCGCGCGCGTGCTGCTGCGCTTCATCGAGGAATTTCGCCCGAGGGAATTGCAATGAGCGACCTGGATTTCTCCCAGCCTATTGCGCCCAGGCCGGCGGCCCCGCCGCCGCCCCCGCCGCCGCCGGTCTACAACGCCGCCATGGCGATGGAGTTCTTCAAGTCGGCCGGCAAGCCGGAGGGCTTCGAGCAGGGTCGGACGATCTTCGCCGAAGACGAGAAAGGCGGGCTGCTCAAGCGCGCCAAGATGTACGTGCTGATCGTCGGCGAGGTCAACATGGTGGCGCAGAACAAGGTGATCGGCACGGTCAAGGCCGGGGAGGTGTTCGGCGAAATGGCGGTGATCGCGCAGGCGGCGCGCACCGCGACCGCGGTGGCGAAGTCGGCGTGCACGGTAATCGGCCTGGACGACAAGCAGTTCCTGAGCGCGCTGCAGCACAAGCCCGAGTTCGCCCTGATGCTGATGAGCATCATGAACAGCCGGCTGCGCAACACGATCGCGCGCCTGCGCGCGAGCGGCGCGCTGCACGCCGGCGCGGCCACCGAGTCCACGGTGTTCGACAAGAAGCTGCTGGCGGGCCTGGTGCGCCTGATGCAGGGCCAGGAGCCGGTGCGCTACGAGCGCGGCAAGATGATCATGCAGGAAGGCACCGCTGGCGCGCTCATGTACATCGTCCTCGAGGGGCGGGTCGCGATCTCGATCAAGGGCGGGCTGGTCGGGCACGCGGGACCGGGCGGCGTGTTCGGCGAGATGGCACTGGTCGACCAGTCGCCGCGCGCCGCGACCGCGACCGCCGAGGCCGACTGCAGCCTGCTCGCGATCAACCGCCCCGCTTTCCTGCAGCTGGTGAAGACCAGCCCCGCGTTCGGTGCGGCGCTGCTCGCCGGGCTCGCCGGCCGGGCGCAGGAGATGGCGGCGCGCAACAAGTGATCTAGATCACCTTGCCGGGGTTCATCAGCCCGCGCGGGTCGAGCGCGCGCTTGAGCGCGCGCATCAGCTCGAGCTCGAGCGGGTCCTTGTGGCGGGTGATCTCCTCGCGCTTGAGCTGCCCCAGGCCGTGCTCGGCCGAGATCGAGCCGCCGAGGGCCGCGACCGCAGCGTAGACGATGCGGCCCACCTCGGCGCGGCGCGCGAGCAGGCTCGCGTCGCCGACGTTGAAATGCAGGTTGCCGTCGCCGACGTGGCCGAAGCAGTAGATGGGCGCGCCGGGAAAAGACGCCGCGAGCGCCGCCGCGGCGCGCTCGATCAGCTCGGGCACCTTCGATATCGCCACCGAGATGTCGTGCTTGACGTTGGCGAACTGCGCCTCCGGAACGGATTCGCGGATCGACCACAGCGCCTTCGCCTCGGATTCGTTCTTCGCCATCACTGCGCCCGAGGCGATCCTGCGCTCGCAGGCCTCGCCGATGGCGCCTTGCAGCAGGTCCTCGAGCTGGGAATGCGTGCCGAAGTCGTCGAGCTGGACCAGCACGTACCACGCGGCGCGCGCCGGGTCGGGATCACGGAGCTCGCGCCGATGCGCGAGCACGGCATCGACGCAGCTTCGCGACAGCAGCTCGAATGCGCTCAGGCGCTCGCCGCAGGCGTGGCGCAGGTGCGCGAGCAGATCCACGGCGCGCTGCGGCTCGTCGAGCGCCACCCAGGCGGTCGCCGCGGCGCTCGGCCTGGGGTGCAGCCTGAGCACCGCGGCGGTGATGATGCCGAGCGTTCCCTCGGCGCCGATGAACAGCTGCTTCAGGTCGTAGCCGGTATTGTCCTTGCGCAGCGCGCGCATGCCGTCCCAGACGCGCCCGTCGGGCAGCACCGCCTCCAGGCCGAGCACCTGCTCGCGTGCGTTGCCGTAGCGAAGCACGTTGACGCCGCCGGCGTTGGTGGAGAGGTTGCCGCCGATCTGGCAGCTGCCTTCGGCCGCGAGCGAAAGCGCGAACAGCCGGTCGGCCTGCGCCGCCGCGCGCTGCACGTCGGCAAGCACGCAGCCGGCCTCGACGCTGATCGTGTCGTTGAGCGGGTCGAGCGAGCGGATGCGGTTCAGCCGCGACAGCGAGAGCACGATCTCGCGCCTGGTCCCGGTCGGCACCGAGCCGCCGCACAGCCCGGTGTTGCCGCCCTGCGGCACGATGGCGACGTCGGCGGCCACGCACAGACGCACCAGCGAGGCCACTTCCGCGGTGTTTCCCGGGCGCGCCACGCACAGCGCGGCGGCGCGATACTGCCTGCGCCAGTCGGTGAAATAGGGCTCGGCTTCGCGCGCGTCGCTGAGGACGTTTTTTTCCCCCACGATGGCACGCACGCCGCTGACAAAGTCTTCCGGCATCGTTCTTGACGCCGATTTTCCCACATCGTACTTTGAGCCCATGCTCCCGCGCCTGCTCGTCCTGTGCGTGACGCTGCTCGCCGTGCCGGCAGGCGCGCAGGCGCCGCTCATCATCGGCGCCGCGATGCCGCAGACGGGATTCCTTGCCGACCTCGCCGCGGACCTGCGCAAGGGGCTGCTGCTCTGGCAGGAGGAGGTCAACGCCGCGGGCGGCCTGCTCGGGCGGCGCGTCGAGCTGCAGCTGCTCGACGATCGCTCCGAGGCAGCGGCGGCGGGCAAGCTCTACGAGCAGCTGCTGCGCGAGCACAAGGCCGAGCTTCTGATCGGGCCGTTCGGCTCCGCGGCGTCGCTCGGCGCGGCGGCGGTGGCCGAGCGCCACCGGCGCGTGTTGCTGAACGCGACCGGAGCGGCGCGCGCGGTGCACAAGGCGGGCTACCGCTACGTGTTCCAGGTCCCGGCGCCGCTCGGCGCCTACGGTGCCGGCGCGCTCGAGCTGGCGCGCCGGCTCGGGTTGCGCCGCATCGTGGTGCTTGCGCACGAGGATCCGACCTCGCGCGAGAGCGCGATGCGCACGCGCGAGCATGCCTCGGCGCAGGGCATCGCCGCAGGCGAGGTCGAGGCATACGCGCACGGTAGCTCGGACTTCGCCCCGCAGGTGGCGCGGGCGCGCGCCGCGGGGGCGGAAGGCTGGATCGCCTTCGGCCTGGCGCGCGACGCGGTCGAGATGGTGAAGAGCTTCCGCAGGCTCGGCTATGCGCCGCGCCTGTTCGTCACGCAAGGGGCGGCCGCGGCCGATTTCATCGCCGGCGTCGGCCAGGACGCCGAGTACGCGGTCGGCATCTCGCCTTACGAGCGGCGTGCGGCGACGCGCGGCAACGCGCAATTCGCGCAGGCGTTCGCGAAAAAATGGTCCGCCGAGCCCGGGCACCTCGCCGCCGAAGGCTATGCGGCGGCCAAGGTGCTCGAGGAAGCGGTGCGGCGCGCCGGCTCCTTCGACATGGAAAAGCTGCGCGCGACGCTCGCCGCGCTCGAGACCGAAACGCCGCTCGGGCCCTTCAGGGTCGACCGCAGCGGCGCGCAGGTCGCGGCGCGGCCGCTGCTGGTGCAGGTGATCCGCGGCCGCCGCCAGATCGTCTGGCCGGAAGCGCTGGCCACCGCGAAGCTGCAGCCGTATCCGGACTGGGAGGCGCGCAAGCCGCTCAAATGAATCGAAGCTTTCTGTTTGCGCCGGGCAACCATGCGCGGCGCGTCGAAAAGGCCTTCCTGCTCGGCGCCGACGCCGTGATCCTCGACCTGGAGGATTCGGTCGCGCTGGCGGAAAAGCAAGCGGCGCGCAGGCCGGTTGCCGAGGCGCTGGCGCGGCCGCGGAAATGCCGCGGCTACGTGCGCGTCAACGCCATGGGATCGCCGTTCTGCTTCCGCGACCTCGCCGAAGTGATCGGCAAAGGCGTGGACGGCGTGGTGCTGCCCAAGACCGAAAGCGCCGCGGACCTGCACGCGATCGACTGGCTGATCGCCAACCTCGAGCGCGAGCGCGGACTCCCGGTCGGCGCCATCGACCTGATTCCGACCATCGAGACCGCTGCCGGCCTGACGCGCATCGATCGCGTGCTGCAGGCGCGCAGCCTCAAGCCCTACTCGGGCACCTGGCGGGTGCGGCGCGTCGCCTTCGGCGCCGCGGATTACAGCCACGACCTCGGGCTCGCGCCCTCGGCGGAGGAAACGGAGCTTGCGCATGCGCGCGCGCGCCTGGTGCTCGCCTCGCGCGCGGCGGGCGTGGAGGGGCCGCTCGACAGCCCATGGTTCCGGCTCAAGGATGCCGAGGGCCTGCGCCGCGCGGTCGAGCGCAGCCGGCGCATGGGCTTTCAGGGAAGGCTGTGCATCCATCCCGAGCAGATAGCGGTCGTCAACGAGGGCTACGCGCCGAGCGCGGCGGAAATCGCGCGCGCCGAGCGCATCATCGCCGCGTTCCGGGAAGCGGAGGCGAAAGGCGCGGCCGCCGTGCAGGTGGACGGGCAGATGGTCGACTACCCGGTCGTCCATCAGGCCGAAAGGCTGCTCAAGGCCGTCAAGAATGAGGGCTGAGGCGGGCGGCATCGCGCTGCCGCTCGCGGTCACGCTCGCCGTCCAGACGCTGGTCGCGCTCGCGGTCTATTGCGCGCCGGTGATGGCGCCGGTGGCGGGCCCCGCGCTCGGCTTCTCGCCCTCGGCGGTGGGCTACTACATCGCCGCGGTCTACTGCGGCAGCATGATCGGCTCGGCGGCCGCGGGCGGCTGGGTCGCGCGCTTCGGGCCGATCCGCGCCAGCCAGGCAGGCCTCGCGCTGTGCCTTGCCGGGCTTGCGCTGGCGGCGAGCGCCTGGCCGCCGCTCGTCATGCTGGGCGGGTTCGTCGTCGGCCTTGGTTACGGTCCGACCACGCCCGCGAGCTCGGTGATCCTGGTGCGCAGCGCGCCGCCGGGCCTGTTCTCGCTCATCTTCTCGATCAAGCAGACCGGCGTCCCCGCCGGCGGGGTGCTCGCCGGGGCGCTGGTGCCCGGCCTGGTGCTCGCCTTCGGCTGGCAGTGGGCCGCCGCGGCCATCGGCATCGCCTGCCTGGCGCTCGCGCTGGCGATCGCGCCGGTACGCAGCCGCTACGACCGCGAGCTCGATCCCCTTGCTCCGGTTTCCTTCCGCAGCGCGCTCGCGCCGCTTTCCCTCGTGCTGCGCGCGCCGCAGTTGCGGCAGATGTGCGTCACCTCGTTCGTCTACGGCGGCGTGCAGATCACGCTCGTCACCTACCTGGTCACTTTTCTCGTCGCCAGCTTCCAGCTCACACTGGTGCTCGCCGGGCTGGTGATGGCGGTCTCCCAGGTGGCGAGCGTGCTCGGCCGCGTGCTCTGGGGCGTGCTCGCCGACCGCGCCCTCAGCCGGCGCGCGATGCTCGGGCTGCTCGGCCTGGGCATGGGCGTGTCCGCGCTCGCCGCCCTGGCCGCCGGGCCCGCATGGCCGCTGTGGCTGCTGTTCGTCTACGCCTCGCTCTTTGGCGCCACGGCGGTAGGCTGGAACGGGGTCTTTCTCGCCGAGGTCGCGCGCGTCGCGCCCGCCGGCCGCACCAGCGAGGCGACCGGAGGGTGCCTGTTCTTCACCTTTCTCGGCGTCGTGGTGACCCCGCCCGCCTTCAACGCCGTGCTCGCGCTCGGCGGCGATTACGCCGTCGCCTATGCCGTATTCGCGGTGCCGGCGCTTGCGGTGGGCGGCTGGATGCTCGCTAGAATCCGCCAACCATGATGCTGCCGGTGATTCTCGCGCACGGGCTGTGGGTGCCGGGCGTCGTCATGCAGCCGCTGGCGGCGCGGCTGGCGCGCGCAGGCTACCGCTGCCACAGCTTCGCCTACATGGGCCGCGCGCAGCCGGTAGCGGCGCATGCCGAGCGCCTGGCGTGCCTCGCGCGCGCCGTCGGCCCGGCGCACTTCGTCGGCCACAGCCTGGGCGGGCTGGTGATGCTCGAGGCGCTCCAATCCGACCGCGCGCTCGAGGCCGGGCGCGTGGTGCTGCTGGGCACGCCGGCGCGCGGCTGCCTGGCGGGCAGGCGGCTCGAGCGCCACGCCCTCGGTCGCTGGCTGCTCGGCAGGAGCGACCGGCTCTGGCGCGAGGGGCGCGAGGCGCGCTGGACGCGGCCCGAGGCGCTCGGCGTCGTGGCCGGAACCGTGCCGCTCGGGCTGGGGCGCCTGTTCGGCAGGCTGCCCGGCCGGAACGACGGCGTGGTCACGCTCGAGGAGACCACGGTGGCCGGGATGAGCGAAAGGGTTGCCCTGCCGGTCGGCCACAGCCAGATGCTCTTCTCCTCCCGGGTCGCGAGCCAGGTCGAGGGTTTCCTGCGCGATGGGCGATTTGCGCCGCTCGCTCGCTAGCCTGCTCGCGCTCCTGCTGCTCTCCGGCTGCGAGACGCTGGCCTATTACGCGCAGGCGATCGGCGGCCAGCTCGAGCTCATGCAGCGCACCCGGCCGGCCGGCAAGCTGATCGCCGACCCCGCCACGCCGCAGGGGCTGCGCGAGCGGCTCGCGCTCGCGCTCTCGATCCGCGACTTCGCCGCGCGCGAGCTCGGGCTGCCCGACAACGCGAGCTACCGCGGCTACGCCGGGCTCGACCGGCCCTACGTGGTGTGGAACGTGGTCGCGGCGCCCGAGTTCTCGCTGGAGCCGGTGCGCTCCTGCTTCCCGGTGGCGGGCTGCGTCGCCTACCGCGGCTTCTTCGCGCGCGAGGACGCCGAGCACCATGCGCAGCGTCTGCGCGCCGGCGGGCACGACGTGTACGTCTACGGGGTGGCCGCCTACTCGACCCTGGGACGCTTCGACGACCCGCTGCTTTCCACCTTCATCGGCTACGCCGACGCCGAGCTGGCGCGCCTCATGTTCCACGAGCTCGCGCACCAGGTGGTGTACGTGAAGGACGACTCGACCTTCAATGAATCCTTCGCCGTCGCGGTCGAGCGCGAGGGCGTGAAGCGCTGGCTCGCCGCGACCGGCCGCACGGCCGAATTGAACGCATTCCTGGCTGCGCAGCGGAGGCGCGAGGAGTTTGTGCTTCTACTGCAGGCCGTGAGAAGCAGGCTCAAGACGCTCTACGGCATGCCGCTTTCGGCGCAGGTGATGCGCGAGCGCAAGCGCGTGCAGCTGGAGGCCCTGCGATCGATCCTGAAGTCGAACCCCAGGTTCTCGAGCGTCGAGCCGAACAATGCCTTGCTCGCATCGTTTTCCACCTATACGCAGCTCGTGCCCGCGTTCGAGCAGCTGCTCGCCGAGGAGGGCGGCGACCTCGGGCGTTTCTATGCGAAGGTGAGGGCGCTCGCGGCTAGCGAGCCGTCCAGCCGAGGTCCATTGTCAGCGCGGCGCCCGTGATCACGCCGGCCGCGTCGCTGCACAGGTAGGCGACGAAGCCGGCGACCTCGGCGGGCTCGATCAGGCGCTTCACCGCCGCCGGCGCGAGCATGATCTTGCCGATCACCTCCTCGGGCGACATGCGGTTCGCCCGTGCCTGGTCGGCGATCTGGCTGTCGACCAGCGGCGTCCTCACATAGGCGGGGCAGATGGCATTCACCGTGATGCCGAATTCGCCGCCCTCGAGCGCGGCGGTGCGCGTGAGCCCCAGCAGGCCGTGCTTGGCCGAGATGTAGCCGCCCTTGAACGGCGAGGCGACCAGCGCGTGGATCGAGGCGATGTTGACGATGCGGCCCCATTGCTGCTTCTTCATCGCCGGCCAGCAGTAGCGCGTGAGCAGGAACGGTGCCGTGAGCATGAGCGCGAGCATGCGCTCCCACTGGTCCTCCGGGAAATCCTCCAGCGGCGCGACGTGCTGGTAGCCCGCGTTGTTCACCAGGATGTGAACCGTGCCGTGCGCGCGCAGGGCCGCGGCGACGAGGTTCTTGCAGCCTTCTCTCGTGGAAAGGTCGGCGGCGACGAACGATGCGCGCAATCTCCCGGCCTGCTCCTTGCCGGAGCTCTCGTTGACGTCGCACAGGACCAGGTGCGCGCCATCCTGCGCCAGCCGCTCGGCGCAGGCGAGCCCGATGCCGCTCGCGGCGCCGGTGACGATCGCGACCTTGCCGGCGAGCGCGCTCACGAGGGCGGGACGTCGACGATCTTCCTGTAGGCGGGCCGGGCGCACAGGCGCTCGAACCAGGCCTCGAGGTGCGGCTGCCGGGGCCGCTCGATCGGCAGCCGCATCCACAGATGCACGTGGCAGCCGATCGGGATATCGCCCATGGAGAAGCTGCCGGCGACGTAGTGCTTGCCGGCGAGCGCGGCATCGAGCATCGCGAGCAGCTCGGCGGACTTCCTGCGTCCCTCCTCGATCGCCGCCGCATCGCGCTTCTCGGGCGGCGTGCGCACCAGCCCCCAGAACACCGGGCGGAACGCGGCGAGAAAAGTGAAGGCCCAGTCCATCCACTGGTTGGCGATGGCGCGCGTGCGCTCATCGAGCGGCCAGAGCACCCCCTTGCCGTGCTTGGCGGCGAGGTAGCGCACGATCGAGTGCGATTCCCAGAGGATGAAGCCGTCGTCGTCGAGGGTCGGCACCAGCCCGTTCGGGTTCATCCTGCGGTATTCGGGCGTGTTGACCACGCCGAACTGCATGCCGGCGTCGATGCGCTCGTACTCGAGCCCCAGCTCCTCGAGGCACCAGAGCGCCTTCTTGACGTTGACCGAGTTGGTCCTGCCCCAGATCTTCAGCATCCGTCACTCCTAGAAACCTGCGGCTTGGCCGTCGCGGCGCGGGTCGCTCGCCGCGAGGTAGCCGCCTGCCAGCTTCCAGATTGCCTGGCAGCTGCCGAACTGGTTGTAGTCGTCCACCGTGACGATGCGGTGGCCCCGCCTCTTCAGGCCTTCGACGATCTCGGGCGCCATGCGGTCTTCGACGCTGACGTCGAGCCCCTGCACCCAGCGGAAGCGCGGCCCGTCGCAGGCGGTCTGCGGGTTCTGGCCGTAGTCGGCGATGCGCACCATCACCTGCATGTGGCCTTGCGGCTGCATGGTGCCCCCCATCACGCCGAAGCTCATCACGGGCTTGCCGCCCCTGGTCACGAAGCCCGGGATGATCGTCTGGTAGGGGCGCTTCTTCGGCCCGACCTGGTTCGGGTGGCCTTTCTCGAGCACGAAGGTCGCGCCCCGGTTCTGCAGCGAGATGCCCGTGCCGGGCACGACGACGCCCGAGCCGAACCCCAAGTAGTTCGACTGGATCATCGAGATCATCATGCCCGAGGCGTCCGCGGCGGTGAGGTACACGGTCCCGCCCTTAGGGGGGTTGCCCGGACCGAATCCCTGAGCTTTTTTTCTATCGATTTTTTTCGCTCTTTCTTTCAGGTATTCCCGATGCAAAAGCTTTTCCGGCCGGAAAGGCATGAAATCAACGTCTGCGACAAAAGCAAAAGCGTCCGCAAAGGCGAGCTTCACCGCCTCGATCTGCAGGTGCACGCTCTCGACCGTGTCGACCGGGATCGAGGCCATGTCGAAGCGCTCCAGCATGCCGAGCGCCATCAGCGCGACGATGCCCTGGCCGTTCGGCGGCAGCTCGTGCAGCGTGTAGCCGCGGTAATCCATCGCGAGCGGCGTCACCCAGTCGAGGGTATGCGCGGCGAGGTCCGAAACGCGCAGCGCGCCCTTGTGCTCCAGGGCGCATGCCTCGATCTTCTTCGCGAGCTCGCCGCGGTAGAAAGCTTCGCCCTTCGTGGCGGCGATTCTCTCCAGCGTCGCCGCGTGCTCGGGAAATTTGAACAGCTGCCCGGGCGCGGGCGCCTTGCCGCCCGGCATGAACGCCTCGGCAAAGCCCGGCTGCGATTTGAGCTCCGGCACCTGCGCGGCCCACTGCCGCGCGATGGTGGGCGAGACGTG
>JACOVA010000056.1 GCA_016177575.1 Betaproteobacteria bacterium | reverse complement strand
TCGCTTGCCGACATGATCAAGGGCAAGGGCGGACGCTTCCGTCAGAATCTGCTGGGCAAACGAGTCGACTACTCCGGCCGTTCAGTGATCGTGGTCGGCCCGCAGCTGAAGCTGCACCAGTGCGGCTTGCCGAAGAAGATGGCGCTCGAGCTGTTTAAGCCTTTTATTTTCAATAAATTGGAATTATTGGGTCTGGCGACGACGATCAAGGCAGCCAAGCGCCTGGTGGAGCAGGAGGTGCCGGAGGTCTGGGACATCCTGGAGGAGGTGATCCGCGAGCATCCCGTGATGCTCAACCGCGCGCCTACGCTGCACCGCCTCGGCATCCAGGCCTTCGAGCCGGTGCTGATCGAGGGCAAGGCGATCCAGCTGCATCCGCTGGTGTGCGCCGCGTTCAACGCCGACTTCGACGGCGACCAGATGGCGGTGCACGTGCCGCTGTCGCTCGAGGCGCAGATGGAGGCGCGCACCCTGATGCTCGCCTCCAACAACGTTCTTTCCCCTGCCAACGGCGAGCCGATCATCGTGCCCTCGCAGGACATCGTGCTCGGCCTGTACTACGCCACGCGCGAACGCACCAACGCCAAGGGCGAGGGCATGAGCTTCGCCAACATCGCCGAGGTCTCGCGCGCCTACGAGTCGCGCCAGGCGGACCTGCACGCGCGGGTCTGGGTGCGCATCAAGGAGATCGAGGTCGGCGCCGACGGCGAGCGCAAGGACAAGGTGACGCGCTACGAGACCACGGTCGGCCGCGCGCTGCTCTCGGAGATCCTGCCCGCGGGGCTGTCGTTCGAGCTGCTCAACAAACCGCTCAAGAAGAAGGAGATTTCGCGCCTGATCAACGCCGGCTTCCGGCGCTGCGGCCTGCGCGAGACGGTGATCTTCGCCGACAAGCTGATGCAGGCGGGCTTCACCATCGCGACGCGCGCCGGGATTTCTTTCGGCGTGCACGACATGCGCATTCCGTCCGCCAAGCAGGAGCTGATCCAGTCCGCCGAGAACGAGGTGCAAGAGATCGAGTCGCAGTACACCTCGGGGCTGGTCACCGTCGGCGAGCGCTACAACAAGGTGGTGGACATCTGGTCGCGCTGCGGCGAGCAGGTCGGCAAGGTGATGATGGAGCAGCTCGGTACCGAGGAAGCCGTCGACCGGCACGGCAAGAAAGTGCGCATGGAGGCCTTCAACTCGATCTACATGATGGCCGATTCCGGGGCGCGCGGCTCGGCGGCACAGATCCGGCAGCTCGCCGGCATGCGCGGGCTGATGGCGAAGCCCGACGGCTCGATCATCGAGACGCCGATCACGGCGAACTTCCGCGAGGGCCTGAACGTGCTGCAGTACTTCATCTCCACGCACGGCGCGCGCAAAGGCCTGGCCGACACGGCGCTGAAGACCGCCAACTCGGGGTATCTCACGCGGCGCCTGGTCGACGTTACCCAGGACCTGGTGGTGACCGAGGAGGACTGCAGCACCCAGAACGGGGTGTCGATGAAGGCCCTGGTGGAGGGCGGCGAGGTCGTGGAAGCGCTCAAGGAGCGGATTCTGGGCCGCGTGCTCGCGACCGACATGCCGCACCCCGAGACCCAGGACATGCTTTTCCGGGCGGGCACCCTGCTCGACGAGGAGGCGGTCGACGCGATCGACAACCTGGGCATCGATGAGGTCAAGGTGCGCACGCCCCTCACCTGCGACACGCGCTGGGGCGTGTGCGCCAAGTGCTACGGCCGCGACCTCGGCCGCGGCTCGCTGGTGAACGTCGGCGAGGCGCTGGGGGTGATCGCCGCGCAGTCGATCGGCGAGCCGGGCACGCAGCTCACGATGCGCACCTTCCACATCGGCGGCGCGGCCTCCAGGACCGCGGTGCAGAGCCATGTCGAGGCGAAATCGGCGGGCACGGCGCGCTTCACCCCGGCCATGCGCTACGTCCAGAACGCCAAGGGCGACAAGGTGGTGATTTCGCGCTCGGGCGAAGTGGTGATCGTGGACGACAACCACCGCGAGCGCGAGCGCCACAAGGTTCCGTACGGGGCGCTGCTCGCGGTGACCGACGGCAAGCCGGTCAAGGCGGGCGCCAACCTCGCCAACTGGGACCCGCACCACCGGCCGATCGTGACCGAGTACGCCGGCACGGTGAAGTTCGAGCACGTCGAGGAAGGCACCACGGTCGCCAAGCAGATCGACGATGTCACCGGCCTGTCGACCCTGGTCGTGATCGACCCGAAGCGCCGCGGCAGCGCGGCGGCGAAGAGCGTCCGCCCCTCGGTGAAGATGATCAACGAGCAGGGTGAGGAGGTGAAGATCGCCGGCACCGACCACGCCGTGAACATCAGCTTCCCGATGGGGGCGGTGATCGCGGTGCGCGACGGCCAGCAGGTGTCGGTGGGCGAGGTGCTGGCGCGCATCCCGCAGGAAACCTCCAAGACGCGCGACATCACGGGCGGCCTGCCGCGCGTGGCGGAGCTGTTCGAGGCGCGCTCGCCCAAGGACGCCGGCATGCTCGCCGAGGTCACCGGCACGGTGAGCTTCGGCAAGGACACCAAGGGCAAGCAGCGCCTGGTGATCACCGACCTCGACCAGCAGCAGCACGAGTACCTGATCCCGAAAGACAAGCACGTGTTGGTGCACGACGGCCAGGTGGTGAACAAGGGCGAGATGATCGTCGATGGCCCGGTCGATCCGCACGACCTGCTGCGCCTGCTCGGGGTGGAGGCGCTCGCGCGCTACATCATCGACGAGGTGCAGGACGTCTACCGGCTGCAGGGCGTGAAGATCAACGACAAGCACATCGAGGTCATCGTGCGCCAGATGCTGCGGCGCATTCAGGTCGAGGATCCGGGCGACACGCCGTTCATCACCGGCGAGCAGGTCGAGCGCGCCGAGCTGCTCGAGGAGAACGAGAAGGCGCAGAAGGACGGCAAGAAGCCGGCCACCTACTCCTACATGCTGCTCGGCATCACCAAGGCGTCGCTGTCGACCGACTCGTTCATCTCCGCGGCCTCCTTCCAGGAGACCACGCGCGTGCTGACCGAGGCGGCGATCATGGGCAAGAAGGACGATCTGCGGGGCCTGAAGGAAAACGTCATCGTAGGGCGCCTCATCCCGGCGGGCACCGGTCTGGCGTACCACAAGATCCGCAAGGATCAGGCCGCCGAGCCGCCGCTCATGGAGGCGCCGCCGGCCGAGGTCTCAGCCCCGGCTGCGGAGGCGACTGCGGGCGCGGGCGGGAGCTGAAGCCGCTTCTCGTAAGGGGAAAGGGCGCCGCGAGGCGCCCTTTTCTTATGCCGCGGGGCTTTCCAGCTCGGCCTGCCTGGCGAGCCACTCGCCTTCGAGCTGCGCGAGCTCCTTGCCGACGTAGGCCCGGTCCAGCAGCAGCGCCTGCAGTGTTGCTTTCGACGCTTCCTGGTAGATCTGCGGGTCCGCGAGGCGTGCTTCCATGCCGGCCTTCTTCTCGTTCAGCCGGGAAATCATCTCCTCCAGCCGCCTGATGCGCGCTTCCAGGCTTTTCCTGCCGCTGGAGGGCCGGGCGGCGTTCCCTGGCACCGCATTCTTCACTGGAATTGCCCGAGCATCCGTTGTCTGCGGTTTTTCCCGTTTGCTCTTCAACAACCAGTCGCGGTAATCGTCCAGATCGCCGTCGAAGGGCCGCAGGCTGCCGTCGGCGACGATCAGGAGCTGGTCGGTGGTGGCGCGCAGCAGGTGCCGGTCGTGCGACACCAGCACCAGGGTGCCCTCGAACTGCGCCAGCGCCACGGTGAGCGCTTCGCGCGTCTCCAGGTCGAGGTGATTGGTGGGCTCGTCCAGCAGCAGCAGGTTGGGCCGCTGCCAGACGATCAGCGCAAGCGCCAGCCGCGCCTTCTCGCCGCCCGAGAAGTCCGCAATCGGGCCGGTCGCCATGTCGCCCGGGAAGTTGAAGCCGCCGAGGAAGCTGCGCAGGTCCTGCTCGCGCGTCGCGGGCGCATTGCGCTGCAGGTGCCACAGCGGCGACTGATCGTCGCGCAGCATTTCGACCTGATGCTGGGCGAAATAGCCCACCTGCAGGCCCTTGTTGAAGACCGCGGATCCCCGCAGCGGCTTCAGCTCTCCCGCGATGGTCTTCATCAGCGTGGACTTGCCGGCGCCGTTGACGCCGAGCAGGCCATAGCGCTGCTCCGACTGCAGTGAGAAATTGATGTCCCGCAGGACGATCCGGTCGCCGTAGCCCGCGTCCGCCGCCTCCAGCACCAGCAGCGGGTTCGGCGCCCTGAGCGGCTCGCGAAACTCGAACGCGAACGGCGCCGCGACGTGCAGCGGCGCGAGCTCTTCCATCTTGGCGAGCATTTTCATGCGGCTCTGCGCCTGGCGCGCCTTGGTCGCCTTTGCCTTGAAGCGGTCGATGAACGACTGCAGGTGGGCCCGCTCGCGCTCCTGCTTCCGCCGCTGGCCGGCCGCCAGCACCACCGCCTGGGCGCGCTGCACCTCGAAATCCGAATAGTTGCCCGCGTAGCGCCGGAGCTTCTGCTGGTCGATATGCAGGATCACGTTCACCACGCCGTCGAGGAAATCGCGGTCGTGAGAAACGACCAGCAGGGTGCCCGCGTAGCGCTTCAGCCAGTCCTCCACCCACAGGATGGCATCGAGATCGAGGTGATTGGTCGGCTCGTCGAGCAACAGCAGGTCGGAGCGGCACATCAGCGCCTGCGCCAGGTTGAGGCGCATGCGCCAGCCGCCGGAGAAGCTCGCGACGGGTCGCTCCAGCTCCCCGCTCTTGAAGCCCAGGCCGACCAGCAGCTGCCCGGCGCGCGCGCGCACGGTGTAGGCGTCGGCATCGGCGAGCGCGGCATGCAGCTCGCCGATCAGGTTGCCGTTGTTTTCCTTCTCGGCCTGGAGAAGCTTGTTTTCCAGAGTTCTTAGATTCGCGTCCCCATCGATCGCAAATTCGATCGCCGGCCGGTCCAGCGCCGGCGTTTCCTGCGCAACGTGCGCTACCCGCCAATGCGCGGGAAATTCGGCGTCGCCCTTGTCCGCGTGCAGCTCCCCGCGCAGGACCGAGAACAGGCTGGACTTGCCGGAGCCGTTGGCGCCGATCAGGCCGATCCGGTCCCCGGGATTGAGGACCGCATCGGCCCCGTCGAGCAGGACCTTGGCGCCGCGGCGCAGGCTGAGTTGTGAGAATCGGATCATGCGAGCCGGTCAAAGGCCCGCGATTCTACCGAAGCGGCAACCCTAGCGGGCGGGAAAATCCCGGAAGCGGCAGTCCGGATCGCGGCGGATCTGATCCAGCAGCGCCACTTCCCACTGCAGGTAGTCCTGCATCGCCGCCTCGACCTGCGATTTCCGGTCGTAGGGCTTGTAGTAGACGTCCTCGGGCGGCTCAAGCATTTTTGTCTCGCCGCTCTCGATCGGCAGGCCGGCCGCGACCCATGCCGCGGTGCCGCCTTCCAGCGCTGCGGCATCGATGCCGTGCTGCGCGAGATCGGCGGCCGCGTAGCGCGCCAGAATGCCGTCTGGCGAGGTGCACACGACCCGCCTCCCCCTGAGGCTCTCGAGATGGATCTCGAGCCGCGAGCGGATCGCAAACGCCGCGCCCGGGATGTGCGCCTTGCGGTATCGGATGCTGGTCGCGAAATCGAGAACACGGCCGGAATATTCCGAAAGCTCTTTCGCCGCGATGGCCTTTGGCTGAGGGGGCGAAGCGAATTCCGGCGTCCCGGATTCAAGCGGTTCCGTCAAACCGTCTGCAACGACAAACACTTCCGGCCAGCCCATCTGCAGCAGCCAGGAAGCGGTCATGGTGGCGCGCACGCCGTGGTCGTCAATGAGCGCGATGCGCGCGTTGCGAACCGCGGCATAGGTATCGGTCGCCTGCACCAGCTGGCCGCCCGGGGCCGAGATCGAGCCGGGCAGGTGGCCAGCGGCGTATTCCTCGGGGGAACGGACGTCGAAGAGGTATGTGGTTCTCGTTTTTTCGTTTTGAAGGATTTTCAATTCCGACAGCGGGATTCCTCTTACGCCAAACCGCCTGGCAACTTTCGCCGCCGCAGTCCTTGCCTTTGCCAGCGCTCCATCCGCGGGCGCAGGCGCCACCCGCGTCTGCCCGTGTTCCAGGCCGAATCCGGCGAGATGCCAGCCCATGGTGCCGTTCCTGAGCGCGACCACCTCGTTCGGGATGCCGGCGTTGATCAGCGACTGCGCGCCGATGATCGAGCGCGTGCGCCCGGCGCAGTTGACGACCACCAGCGTATCGGGACGTGGCGCGGCCTGGTGGACGCGGTAGACGAGCTCGGCGCCCGGGCAGTCGAGCGCGCCGGGGATGCTCATCACCCGGTACTCGCCCAGCGGGCGCGAGTCGAGCACGACGATGTCCTCGCCGCCATCCAGCTTCGCCTTCAGGCCGGCCGCCTCGATGCGCGGCGTGCCGTCGCGCTGCTCGACGTATTCGCCGAACGCCTTCGACGGCACGTGCATACCCGAGTACAGCCCATAGCCCGCCTCCTGCCAGCCGCCGATGCCGCCCGCGAGCACGTGCAGGTCGCGGTAGCCGAAGCGCCGTAGAACGCGCGCCGCGCGCTGCGCGAGCCGCTCGTCGTCGTCCGCCAGCACGATGCGCGTGCCGAGCCGCGGCACGAGCCGGCCGATGCGCAGCTCCAGCTGCGAGAGCGGCGCCGAGGAAGCGAGAAACGGATGCGCGCGCGAATGCACGCCTTCCTCGCGCACGTCGAGAAACGCGAGCTCGCCCCCTGCGTCGAGCAATGCTCTCAGCTCCTGCGGCGCAATGCGCGGGCTGAGAATCACCGGCTGCGCCATGAAGCGCGCGTATGCGCCGCCGGTGCTCGAGGCGAAAGTGATCCGCTCGGGCAGGTCTTCGAGCGTCTTGCCGTACAGGTGCAGGTGCAGCGATTCGCTCGCGCCCGTCACCTCGATGGTGTGAAAGTCCTCCGGCAGCATGGCGCAGGCATTGCCGCGCCGGATCGTCAGCTCGTGGGTGCTGCGGATACGTCCTTCGCCGGGCGTCTCGCCGCGGTCGACGCGCTCGTAAAAGACGTTGTGCTCGTCGCCGAAGACGCCGGCGATCGAGGCCCAGGTGGTGTGGTTGTGCGGCGGCTGCGCCTTGCCGGGCACGCCCGCCGAGCCGTAGAGCGCGAGCCGCCCGTCGCGATCCTCGGCTAGGTGGTAGATGGTGCCGGCATGTCCCGGCTGGTTGGCGAAGTTCGCCGGCGGGAAGAGCTCGGAGCGGCAGGCAAGCTCGATCAGCGCCGCCTTGATCTTCTCCAGCGAAGTCCGCGTCACGCCCTCGCTCGCTTCGATCGCGCGCACGCGCGCGATCAGCTCGCCGACCGCCTGCGCGCGCTGCGCCTGGATCGCCACGGCTACTTCCCGGGCGGCGCTTTGTCGAAGCGCTTCACCGCCACCTTGCCGCCGAGGAAGCGGATCATGATTTCGGCATCCCCGCTGACCCACCTTGAGGTGGTGCCGGAAATGCCGAGCACCGTGGTGCTCGAGGATTCGGTGGGGCTGCCGAGGATGGCAAGCACCTCCTGCTCGGCCATGCCATCCTGGATCTTGCCGAAGTTCTCCTGCGTGACCTTGGAGCATGCCGCGAGCAGCAGCGCTGCCGCGACCGTGGCGAGTATGGTTCTCATGCCGCCACTATAATCGTTCCATGCTCGTAAGGCCTGCTGCGGCGCAAGACCTTGCCGCGATCCAGTCGATCTATGCCCACCACGTGCTGCATGGGCTGGCTTCCTTCGAGGAGCAGCCGCCGACGACCGACGAGATGCGGCGCCGGTTCGAGAGCGTGACGCGGCGCGGCCTGCCGTATCTGGCGGCCGAGGAGGCGGGCGAGGTTCTCGGTTACGGGTACTGCGCGCCTTACCGCGACCGTTCCGCGTACCGCTACTCGCTGGAGGATTCGGTCTACATTCGCGACGGTCACCAGGGCAAGGGAATCGGCAAAGCGCTGCTCGCCGAGCTGATCCGCATCTGCGAGGGGCTCAACTACCGCCAGATCGTCGCCGTGATCGGCGACAGCGCCAATCTGCCCTCGATCGCGCTGCACGCGGGCCTGGGCTTCGTGCGCGCCGGAAACCTGCGCTCAACCGGCTACAAGTTCGGCCGCTGGGTGGACTCGGTGCTGATGCAGCGGCCCCTCGGCGCGGGCGACGGCTCGAAGCCGGAATAATCTCACATCGTGAGCACGACCTTGCCTTTGACCTTGCGCGCCGCCATCAGATTGAGCGCATCGACCGCCCGCGCGAGCGGGAAGGTCTGCGAGACGTGGGGCTTGAGCTTGCCGGCGCGGAACCACGCACCGAGCTGGCCGATGCTCTCGGCGAACGCCCGGGGCTCGCGGCGCGCAAAATCACCCCAGAACACGCCCACGATCGAGCAGCCCTTGAGCAGCGCGAGATTGAGCGGGATCCTCGGAATGTCTCCTGCGGCGAAGCCCACCACCAGCAGGCGCCCGCGCCAGGCGGTGGAGCGCAGCGCCGGCTCGGTGTAGGGCCCGCCGACCGCGTCGTAGACCACGTCCACGCCCTTGCCGGCGGTCAGCTGCTTGATGCGCTCGCGCAAGTCCTCGGTCGCATAATTGACCGCGTCGTCGGCGCCGTGCTGGCGGCAGACTGCCAGCTTCTCTTCGCTCGAGGCGCAGGCGATCACGCGCGCGCCCAGCGCCTTGCCGATTTCGACCGCGGCGATGCCGACGCCGCCAGCCGCGCCGAGCACCAGCAGGGTTTCGCCGGACTTGAGCGCGCCGCGGTCGCGCAGCGCATGGTCCGAGGTGCCGTAGGTGAGCAGGAACGCGGCCGCGCTGTTGAAGTCCATGCCCTCGGGGACGGGTACCAGGCGCCCGGCCTCGACTTTCACCTCCTCGGAGAATGCGCCGTAGGTCGTGAACGCGATCACGCGGTCCCCGGGCTTGAAGCCCCGCACGCCGTCGCCGACCTCCTTTACCACGCCCGCCATCTCGCTGCCGGGAGAAAAGGGCAGCGGCGGCTTGAACTGGTACTTGTTCTGGATGATCAGCACGTCCGGAAAGTTGACGCTCGCCGCCTTGACGCTGACCACGACCTCGCCCGGGCCCGCCTGCGGCGAGGGCAGCTCCTCGAGCACGAGCGATTCCGGCGGGCCGAACTGCTTGCAAAGGACGGCTTTCATCGGGTTACCATGACTTTTTCGCGAAGGCCGGATTATGACCGAACCGATCCTGCACCATTACCCTGTTTCCCCGTTCGCGGAAAAGGCGCGCCTGATGCTGGGCTACAAGCGCCTTGCCTGGAAATCGGTGCAGATCCCGCTCATCATGCCCAAGCCCGATGTGGTCGCGCTGACCGGCGGCTATCGCCGAACGCCGATCCTGCAGGTGGGTGCCGACATTTACTGCGATACGGCGCTCATTGCTCGTGCGCTGGAGCGGATTGCGCCTGCGCCGTCGTTCTTCCCGCAGGGCGACACCTACGTGCAACAGGCGGCCGCGCATTTTGCCGACAGCACGCTGTTCTGGAACACCGTGCCCGTCGGCTTCACGCCCGGCACGGGCATGATGAAGATGTTCTTCAAGGACGCGACGCCCGAGTACCTCGCCGCCTTCGGCAAGGACCGCTCCGCCTACCGCGCCGGCTCGCGCCGCGGCCCGGCGCACGAATGCAAGGCGAATCTTGTCGGCCTGCTCGACAGAATCGAGGCGCAGTTCTCGGCGCCCTACCTCTTCGGCGCCGCGCCCTGCTATGCCGACTTCAGCCTGTACCACGCACTCTGGCCGCTCTGGCTGCCGGAGGACCTCCGGCCGATGATCGCGCGCCATCCGCGCACGCTCGCCTTCATGGAGCGCATGAGCGCCATCGGTCACGGCAAGTCGAGCGAGATCTCGAGCGGCGACGCCATCCGCATCGCGAACACGTCCATGCCCGAGCCAGTGAAGGATCCCGTCGCGCTCGAGACCAACGGCATCGCGCTCGGCGCGCAGGCCGCGGTCATGCCTATCGACACCGGCCTCGATCCGGTTATAGGCGAGTTGCTGAACGCGTCAGCGAACGAATTCGTTATCCGCCGCACGGACCCGCGCGCGGGCACGGTGCACGTGCACTTCCCGCGCTTCGGATTTCAGCTCAACAAGGCGACTTAGCCCCAGCGCGCCGCGAGGCCGCCGTCGATCGGCCCAGTACATGCCCACACTCGCCACGGACGACGGGGTAAAGCTGCATTACGAGGAGACCGGCAGCGGCACGCCGCTCGTTTTCGTGCACGAGTTCGCGGGCGATGCGCGCAGCTGGGAGCCGCAGGTGCGCCACTTCTCGCGGCGCTATCGCTGCATCACCTACAACGCGCGCGGCTATCCGCCCTCGGAGGTGCCCGGGGACGTCGAGCGCTATTCGCAGGCGCGCGCCCGCGACGACATCCGCTGCGTGCTCGACGGGCTCGGCGTCGCGAAAGCGCATGTGGTAGGACTGTCGATGGGCGCTTTCGCGACGCTTCACTTCGGCATGACCTATGCCGGGCGCGCGCACTCGCTCACGATCGCGGGCGGCGGCTACGGCGCGCATCCGGCGCAGTATGCGAAATTCCAGGCCGACGCGCGCGAGAACGCAAAGGCGATCCGCGAGCGGGGCATGGCCCATTTCGCGGCCACCTACGGCCATGGCCCTACGCGCGTGCAACTGCAGATCAAGGACCCGCGCGGCTTCGCCGAATACGAGCGCCAGCTCACCGAGCATTCCGCGCTCGGCTCCGCCAACACCATGCTCGGCTACCAGGGGCGCCGGCCTTCACTCTATGAGCTCACCGCGGAGATGCAGCGTATCAGCGTGCCTACGCTGATCCTCGCCGGCGACGAAGAGGAACCCTGTCTGGAGGCGTGCCTGCTGATGAAGCGCTGCATCCCGGGCGCCGGGCTCGCGCTTCTGCCGCGCAGCGGGCACGCCATCAACCTGGAGGAGCCGGCGCTGTTCAACCGGCTGCTGGAGGATTTCCTGCACCAGGTCGAGGCCGGCCGCTGGGGCGCGCGCGACGCGCGCGCGGCGCCGCCCTCGATCTGGGG
>JACOVA010000057.1 GCA_016177575.1 Betaproteobacteria bacterium | reverse complement strand
TTCAGCACCGTGACGCGCAGCCACACCACGGAGCCCGCGACCCGCGATGCGGTGCAGTTCGCCGAGCGCGCGCTGGCGCTGCTCGAGCGCACCGAGGCGCGGCGCCGGCCGGTGCGCCTGCTCGGTGTCGGCGCGCACGGGCTCGCGCGCGGGGAAGCCGGCCACCCCGAGCAGCTGGTCCTGCGGTAGCATGGCGGCCATGAGCGAAGAAGGCCACGCCGCCCCTACCCCCGCCGCCAAGCCCGGCGCCGCGCCGGCGGTCGATGTCGTCGAGGAGCTGGCGAAGCAGATCTTCGTGCAGCTCTCCGGCCACGTCTATTCGCGCGCCGACGGCGCCAAGCCCGATCCCAAGGCGGTGGTGGCGATGAGCTTCAAGCTCGCCGAGGCCTTCATCGCCGGCAACTTCGAGTTCAACACCGCGGCGCGCGAGCGCCGCGAGGCCAAGGCCAAGGCGAGCGTCGACGTGAGCAAGATCGAGATCGACTTCGGCAGCATCAGCAGCGCGAAGAAGTAGCGAAACGCCGCGCGGCGCCGTGCGCCGCCGGTGTAGGCTGTGCGCGCACCCATGAAGCGCATCTTCTACGGCTGGTGGATGGTCGGCGCCGGCTGCGGGCTGCAGTTCCTGCAGGGCACGCTGCTGCTGCAGGCCTTCGGCGCCTACGTCGCGGTGCTGCGCGACGATCGCGGCTGGTCCAAGACCGAGCTCGCCGGCGCCGCGGCGCTGCACCAGGTGGAGGCGGCGATCCTCGGACCCCTGCTCGGCTGGTTCCTCGACCGCTTCGGCGCGCGCGGCGTGATCCACGCCGGCGTGCTGGTGATGGGCGCGGGTTTCATGCTGCTCAGCATGACCGATTCGCTGCTCGGCTTCTACGGCGCGTTCCTGGTGGTCGCGGTCGGCTCGAGCCTGTTCGGCTTCTTTCCCCTCAACGTGGCGCTGATCCACTGGTTCGAGCGCAGCCGGGCGCGCGCGCTCTCGTCGATGCAGCTCGGCCTGGCGCTCGGCGGGCTCGCGGTGCCGCTGGTCGCGCTCTCGCTCGCCAGCTTCGGCTGGCGCGCCACCGCCTTCGCCTCCGGCCTGATCGTCATCGCGGCCGGCTTCCCGCTCGCGCGCGTGATTCGCAACAAGCCGGAGAACTACGGCGAGACGGTGGACGGAATCCGCGCAACAGTTTCGTCTAGAGCTTTTGTTGCAGATGCAGAACCGAAGGAATCCACCCGCGACTTCACCGCGCGCGAGGCGCTGCGCACGCCGGCCTTCTGGCTGCTCTCGCTCGGTCATGGCTTCGCGCTGTTCGTCGTCAGCGCGGTCAGCGTGCACGCGATCACGCACATGAAGGAAGGCCTCGGCTACTCGATCGAGCAGGCCTCGCTCGTCATCACGCTGCAGACGCTGTTCCAGATCGGCGGCATCGGCATCGGCTGGTGGATCGGCGACCGCTTCTCCAAGCGCCTGCTGTCCGCGGCGTGCATGCTCGGACACATGGCGGGGCTGCTGTGCCTCACCTACGCCAACGCGTACGCCGGCGCGACCGGCGCGCTGGTGATCGGCTACGCCGCGCTGCACGGCACCGCCTGGGGGCTGCGCGGGCCGTTCATGCAGGCGATCCGCGCCGACTACTTCGGGCGCAGCGCGATCGGCATGATCCTCGGGCTGTCGTTCATGATCCTGGTCATCGGCCAGATCGGCGGGCCGATGATCGCCGGCGTGCTCGCCGACGCGACCGGCGACTACCGCGCCGGCTTTACCACCCTGGCGCTGCTCGCGGGGCTGGGGTCGGCGTTCTTCCTGCTGGCGCGCCGGCCGGCGCGCCCGCGCAGCGCGATCGCCTGAGCGCGGGCTTCAGCTCAGCGGCTCGACCCGGCCGCGCAGGACTTTGACGCGGTCGCCCGGCTTCCAGGGCGGGACGCTGCTTTCGCGCAGCACGCGCACCGAGCCGTCTTCCAGGCGCACCGCAGTCTCGTAGACCGCGGCGGGAGCGTTCGATACCGCCCCCGAGGCCGCGCCGAGCGCGGCAAGCAGGAGCACGATGGTGTCGACCCGGCCGCTGCTCAGCCGGTAATCGGCCGGGCGCGCGCCGAGGCCGCCTTCGACCCAGTTGATTTCCGGGGGCCGGGTGGATGCGTCCAGCTCGCGCACCAGCTCGACGACGCCGCAGACGCGGCACGGCGCGGCCTGGAAGGTCGAGACCGGCTGCGGCGCATCCAGCGCAAGCGCCATCCAGCCGATGACCGCGCCGATGCCCGTCGCGCATAGCAGCAGCACGATCGTGCGCAGTCCCAGCCAGGCGCGGTCGAGCGACTCGTAGGTGCGCAGCTCCATGCACTTCACCCGGCGCAACCGTAACCAATCGGCGCCCGCCGCGCTGTCACGCAAACTTCATTTGTGGATCGGGAAAGTACGACGGCGTGTAGTGCAAACCGCTACCGCAAGGCTTCAGCTGATCGGCTCCACGCGGCCCCTGAGCACCTTCACCCGGTCGCCGGGCTTCCACTGCGGCGCGCGCGAATCGCGCAGCAGGCGCACCGAGCCGTCCTCGAAGCGCACCGCGGTCTCGAAGGTCCGGGGCGCGGACCCGCCGCGCGCCCCCGCAGAGCTGTCGAGCAGCGTCGCGAGCAGGATGACGAAGCTCTCGTCGCGGTCGCCGTTCAGCGAGATCGCCTTGACGCCGGCGTTGTCGAGCTCGCGCACCTGCTCGACCACGCCGCAGATGCGGCACGCGGGAGCGGCATGGAAGGCGGACGCGACTGCGGATTGATTGCGCGGCAGGGCGAGCCAGCCGGTGACCGCGGCGATACCGGCCACGCACACCAGCGCCATCAACGCCGCCAGCGCGATCGGTACGCTCCCCGTGCTACGGAATCCGCGGCTCGCCATGCGGCCCCCTCTGTCCGCATGACACTAGCGAAACTACAGCGGATTCGCCAGAACTTTCTTCACATTTTTTTGCAGATAAAACCGTCGGGTAACGGCGACAGTTGAAGCGCTCACTTCACCTCGCCGAGTTGCTTGAGCGTGAACACGTAGCTCGTCTTGTCGAGCGGCTTGTGGCAGGCGAAGCACTCGGCCTGGTTCACGCCGGGCCGGTGCTGCTTGTCGGTGGTGAAGACGGCGTAGTTCCAGTCGCCGTTGCGCAGCATCTCGGGCACGTCCCTGCCCCAGCCCGCGCCGCTCGCCATCGCGGTGTAGAAGATGAGCTTCTCGGCCTCGAAGAAGCCGTCGCCGCCTTTCACCGGATTCTTGTTCGCATCGAGCTTCGCCGCGTACACCTCCGCGAGCAGGTCGGGGAAGGTCACCGAGGTCTTGGCGACGTTCGGCAGCTGGGCCGATTTCGCGCCGCTCGCGGCGCCGGGCTGCGCGGCGAAGAAGGCCGCCACGTTGGCGATGTCCTCGGCGCTCAGCTGCGCCGCGATCGCGTTCATGATCGGGTTCTTGCGCGTTCCCTCTTTCAGCGCCTTCAGCTGCGCCGCGAGGTAGCCCGCACGCTGCGCTGCGAGGTTGGGGACGTTGTCGCTCACGCTCACCCCGGCCGCGCCGTGGCAGGCCGCGCACACGGTGGCGACCTTGGCCCTGCCCGCCTCGATGTCGGCGGCCTGCGCCGCCGGCGCGAACGCCAGCGCGATGGAAATTCCGAGCACTTTTTTCATGGATCTCCTCCTGCGGACTGCAGGGCATACACCGGCCAGCGCATAAAATTCCCGCGGATTGCAAGCGCAAGACAACCCCGGGGAGAACCGAATGGCAAAAGCACGCAGCAAGGCGTACCGCGACGGCCTGAAGATCCGCCGCCGCTGGCTCGGCAAGGCCTACGTCGACAAGGCCTTCCGCGAGGCCGACGACTTCACCATCGACCTGCAGCACTACGTCACCGAGCACGGCTGGGGCGCGAGCTGGGCGCGCGGCGTGCTGCCGATGAAGACGCGCGCCTTCATGAACCTCGCCATGATCTCGGCGCTCAACCGCCCGCACGAGCTGGAGATCCACCTGCGCGCCGCGCTCAGGAACGGCATGAGCAGGCGCGAGATCAAGGAAGTGTTCCTGCACGTCGCCACCTACTGCGGCGCGCCGGCCGCGATCGACGGCTTTCGCCTCGCGCAGAAGGTGTTCGCGGGCGAGAAACGCCCCAGGGCGTGAACTATGCCCTGTGCCGCATCGGACAACAAGAGTAAAAAATTGTCCGGGTTCGGCACTGAGAAGGAGAACAAATGCTGGCCAGGACGCTGATCGCCGCCGCGGCGCTCGCTGCCGCGGGCTGCGCCACGACCGACAGGATGACCTCCTTGAACAAGGAGTTCTTCCGCAACGACGCGGGCAAGGTCGTCGGCCACCGGGAATCGCTGCGCAACCAGCGCACCGGCGAGCTGGTGCACCAGGTCGAGATCTACTCGGTGCTGCTCAACGCCGAGGGCAGGGTGATCGGCTACGAGGAGCGCGTGGAGGGCGGCACCGTTCTGCGCGATGAGGAAGGCAAGGCGATCGGCGCGCGCTTCGTCGACCTGCGCAGCCGCGGCACCAACATGCGCACCGAGGGCGTGCTGTTCATGTACTGAGCGGCGCGCCCCCGCCGCCGGCGAAGCGCTGTTTTCCGCTCAACCCGCGCCAACCCGGCTATTCTTGCGATTCGGCACCGGATCGCGGCAAGCGCATGGAATTCAGGGACTACTACCAGACGCTCGGCGTCGCGCGCGCGGCGAGCGCCGAGGAGGTGAAGCGCGCCTACCGCAGGCTCGCGCGCAAGTACCATCCCGACGTCTCGAAGGAGAAGGACGCCGAGCGGCGCATGCAGGAGGTCAACGAGGCCTGGGCGGTCCTCTCCGACCCCGAGAAGCGCGCCGCCTACGACAAGCTCGGCAGCGCCTACCAGCCGGGGCAGGAGTTCCGCGCCCCGCCCGACTGGGACGCCGGGTTCGAGTTCTCGGAGCGCGGCTTTTCGCCCGAGGAGGCGGCGGGCTTCAGCGACTTTTTCTCCGAGATCTTCGGCAGGATGAACCGCGGCGCAAGCGGCGCCTACTCGCGCGCGCACGCGGGCGAGCACCACGCGAAGATCCTGCTCGATCTGGAAGACAGCTTCAGCGGCGCGACACGCCAGATCTCGCTGCAGGCGCCGAAGGTGGACGAGCG
>JACOVA010000016.1 GCA_016177575.1 Betaproteobacteria bacterium | reverse complement strand
CTAGAATCCGCGCATGCCGGTGCTGCATGAGATTCACGAAGGCCGTGTTCCGGTAAAGGTCTTTACCGGCGAGGTGGAAGCCTCGGCGCGGCAGCAGCTGGTCAACATCTCGCAGCTGCCGATCGTGCACCACCATGTGGCGGCGATGCCGGACGTGCACCACGGCATCGGCGCGACGGTGGGCGCGGTGATCCCGACGCGGCGCGCCATCATTCCTGCCGCGGTCGGGGTGGATATCGGCTGCGGAATGATTGCGACTCGGCTGTCGCTTTCGGCCGGCGACCTGGACGAGAAATCGCTGCGAAAGGTGTTTGGCCAGATCTCGCGCGACGTCCCGGTCGGCTTCGGCCAGCACGACGAGGGGAAAGCAAGGGTTGGCGCCGCCAGGCAATTTGAAAAATCTCTTCGAAACATAAAGCAAAAGCATCCTGGCATCGAAAAGCGCGTCGGCAAGCATTCCAGCTGGCTGCGGCAGATGGGGACGCTGGGCGGCGGCAACCATTTCATCGAGGTCTGCCTCGACGAAGCGGACCGGGTGTGGGTGATGCTGCACTCGGGCAGCCGCGGCATCGGCAACGCGATCGGGACTTACTTCATTGAATTGGCAAAAACAGATTCTGAACACTCGCAAATTATTCTGCCCGACCGCGACTTGGCGTATTTCGCGGAAGGCGCGCGCCATTTCGACGACTATGTCGAGGCGGTCGGCTGGGCGCAGGACTACGCGCGCGCCAACCGGGCCGAGATGCTCGAGCTGGTGATCGAGGCGCTGCGCCGGCATCTGCCGGCGTTCGATGCGACTGCCGAGGCGGTCAACTGCCACCACAACTACGTCGAGCGCGAGACGCACTACGGCGAGCGGGTGTGGCTCACACGCAAGGGCGCGATCAGCGCGCGCGCGGGCGAGCTCGGCATCATTCCGGGCAGCATGGGAACGCGCAGCTACATCGTGCGTGGCAGGGGCAGCGCCGAGAGCTTCCAGTCCTGCGCGCACGGCGCGGGGCGCAGGATGAGCCGCCATGCAGCCAAGAAGCGATTTGGTGTTGCGGACTTGATTGAACAAACAAGAGATGTGATCTGCAGGAAGGACAAAGGCGTGGTGGACGAAATACCGGGCGCCTACAAGGACATCGACGAGGTGATGGCGAACCAGTCCGACCTGGTCGAGGTCGTGCACACGCTGAAGCAGGTGATCTGCGTAAAGGGCTAGCGAGGAGGGCTTGCTAGGCCGCCAGCCCGGCGCGCAGGCGCAGCTCGATCTCGTCCGCCGGCGCCGGCCCGCCGAACAGGTCGCCCTGGCACAGGCGGCAGCCGACGCCGAGCAGGAAGTCGCGCTGCGCCGCCAGCCGCACGCCCTCGGCGACCACCTCCAGCTCCAGGCCGCGCGCCAGGTCGACGATGGCGCGCGCGATCGCCGCGTCGTGGCGGTCGCCCGGCAGGCCGCTGACGAAGGTCTGGTCGATCTTGAGCACGTTGACCGGGAAGCGCTTCAGGTAGTGCAGCGCCGAGTGGCCGGTGCCGAAGTCGTCCAGCGCAATGCGCACGCCGAGCTCGGCGAAGGCGCGCACGGCGCGCTGCGTGTGCTCGGGCGCCTGCATGGCCATGGTCTCGGTGATCTCCAGCTCGAGGCGCCAGGGCGGCAGCGCGTTGCCTTCGAGCGCCGCGCGCACCTGGTCGATGAACTCGGGGCTGCGCAGCTGGCGCATCGAGAGGTTCACCGCGACCGCGACCCGGCCCCAGCCGGCCTCGGTCCAGCGGCGCGTCTGCGCGCAGGCCTCGCGCAGCGCCCACTCGCCGATCGGCACGATCAGGCCGCTGTCCTCGGCGAACGGCAGGAACTGGTCCGGCGCGAGCAGGCCGCGCTGGGGATGGTTCCAGCGCAGCAGCGCCTCGACCGCGATCACGCGCCCGGTCGGCACGTCGACGCGCGGCTGGTAGTGCAGCTCGAGCTCGCTGTGCGCCAGCGCCTGGCGCAGGCCGCTGGTCAGCGCCACGGGGCTCAGCGCGCCGCGCTGCTCGGCGGGCGAGAAGAACTGGAAGTTGCTGCGGCCCTGCGCCTTGGCGCGGTACATCGCGGCGTCGGCATGCTTGAGCAGAGTCTCCATGTCGTGGCCGTCGCCCGGCAGGCAGGCGATGCCGATGCTCGCCGACACGTACAGATCGTGCTCGCCCACGCGGCAGGGCTCCGACAGCTCCGCGAGCAGCTTCTGCGCCACCGAAGCAGCCTCGTGCGGATCGCTGATGTCCTGCAGCAGGATGCAGAACTCGTCGCCGCCCAGGCGCGCCACCATGTCCTCCTGCCGCACGCATTCGCGCAGGCGCACCGCCACCGCCTGCAGCAGGCTGTCGCCCGCGCCGTGGCCGAGCGAGTCGTTGACGTTCTTGAAGTGATCGAGGTCGACGAACAGCAGCGCGAGCTGCTTGCGGTGGCGCCGCGCGAGCGACACCGCCTGGCGCAGGCGCTCCTGCAGCACGTTGCGGTTGGGAAGCTCGGTGAGCGAGTCGTGGTGGGCGAGGAACTCGAGGCGCGCGGCGATGGTCGCGAGCTCGCGCGAGGCGCGCCGCTGGTGCTGCTGGGCGCGGTTGAGCGCGGTCACGTCGCTCGCCAGCTCGTAGAAGCCCACCACCTTGCCGGAGTAGTCGAGGTGCGGCGCGTAGGCGACCTGCAGGAAGCGCTCGCCCTCGCCCTCGCCGAGCGAGTACTCGAACTCGACCGGCTCGCCGGCCAGCACGCGCTCGACGCTGGCGCGCAGCCGCTCGTAGGTCTTGTCGCCGAACACCTCGCGCAGCGTGCGCCCCTGCATCTGCTCGTGCGGGATACCGAACCACTCGCCGTAGGTGCGGTTGCTGAAGCGGAAGCGCTGCTCGCGGTCGATGTAGGCGATCAGCGCCGGGACGCTGTTCGCCATCAGCGACAGCCGCTCCTCGCTCTCGCGCAGCCCGCTCTCGGCGAGGTCGGCGCGGCGCAGCAGCGCCCGCGTCGCGAGCGCCGCCACCGCGAGCAGCAGCAGCGATGCCCCGAGCATCACCAGGAACAGCGTGTCGCGCATCCAGCGCGTCGCCTCCCCCAGGGTGTAGGAGAAGGCGTCCTCGAGCGGCTCGAGGGCGACGTTGATGGTGTGGATCTCCTCGAGCAGCGCGCCGATGCGCTGCGGGTCGCGTGCGCCCGCGATCTCGGCCTGCAGCCGCGCCGCGGCGCCGCGAAGCTCGTCGATGCGGCGGTCGCCCTCGGCCCAGATGG
>JACOVA010000043.1 GCA_016177575.1 Betaproteobacteria bacterium | reverse complement strand
GGCGCGATGATGGGCGTCGCCGGCGCGCCGTTCCCGTTCTTCGTCACCTTCGTCGACCCGGTGTCGGCGTTCAACCTGTTCATCGCGGTCAACGCCATCGCCATGCCGATGATCGGCGGCACGTCGCACTGGATCGGCCCCATCATCGGCGCGCTGCTGGTCGGCACGACGCAGGAGATCGTCAAGGTGAACGTGTCCTCCGAGCTGAACGTGCTGATCGTCGGCGTGATGCTGGTGGTGTTCATCACGCTTGCGCCGCAGGGCATCGTCGGCCTGGCGCGCAGGTTCTGGCGCAGGCGCGCGCAGTGAGCGACGCGCTGCTGCGGGTCAGCGGGCTGAGCAAGCGCTTCGGCGGCTTCGTCGCGCTCGACAACGTCTCGCTCGAGGTTCGCCCCGGCGAGCGGCTCGGCCTCATCGGCCCCAACGGCTCGGGCAAGACCACGCTGATCAACTGCATCTCCGGGGTGCTGTACAGCGACGAGGGCGAGGTCCGCTTCGACGGCCGCAACGTCACGCGGCTGCCGCCTTTCCTGCGCGCGCGCGCCGGCATCGCGCGCAGCTTCCAGATCCCGAAGCCGTTTCGCAGCATGACGGTGCTGGAGAACCTGCAGGTGCCGCTCGAATACGCCGCCGCAGGCCACCTCGGCGAGCGCCGCGCCGCCCGGGAGGCGCTCGCGGTGCTCGAGCAGATCGGCCTGCGCGAGCGCGCCCACGAGGACTCGGCGAGCCTCACCCAGGTGGACATGCGCAAGCTCGAGCTGGCGCGCGCCATGGCCGCCAGGCCGCGGCTGCTGATCTCGGACGAGGCGATGGCCGGGCTTTCGTCGACCGAGGTCGACGAGGTGCTCGGCATCCTGCGGCGGCTCAACGACACCGGCATCACGATCATCATGATCGAGCACATCATGCACGCCGTGATGCGCTTCTCCGAGCGGGTCGTCTGCCTGGTCGCCGGCCAGATCATCTGCGAGGGCACCCCGCAGTCGATCGTGCAGGACATCAACGTGCAGAGGGCCTACCTTGGCGAGTAGCCTGCGCGTCGAGGGCCTGTGCGCCGGCTACGGGGCGGTGCAGGTGCTCGACCGCATTTCGCTCGCCGTGAACGACGCCGAGACGGTCACCCTGCTCGGCACCAACGGCAACGGCAAGAGCACGCTCATGAAGTGCATCATGGGCGTGGTGCGCCCGAGCCGGGGCCGCATCGTCCTGACGCTGGACGACGTGGAATTCGATCTGACCCTTCTGCCCACGGAGCGGATCGTCGACCTCGGCGTCGCGCTGGTGCCGGAGGGGCGGCGGCTGTTTCCGATGCTCACGGTGGAGGAAAACCTGCTGCTCGGCGCCTACCGCCCGACCGCGCGCAGCGCGCTTGCGCGCAACCTGGCGTTCTGCTTCGAGACCTTCCCGGTGCTCGCCGGACGGCGCCGCCAGCTCGCCGGCAGCATGAGCGGCGGCGAGCAGCAGATGCTGACGCTCGCGCGCGCGCTGATGACCGCGCCCAGGATCCTGCTCATCGACGAGCCCTCGGTGGGCCTGTCGCCGCTGCTGGTGAAGCACACCATCGACAAGATCAGGGAGCTCAAGGAGCGCTACCGCCTCACCGTGCTGATGGCCGAGCAGAACTTCAGCCAGGCGATCCGCATCGCCGACCGCGGCTACGTCATCGTGCACGGCCGCATCGAGTACGCGGGCGCCTCGCGCGACGAGCTCGCCAACAACGACCTGATCCACAAGCTGTACATGGGGTTGTAACGACGACCTACAGCCGTTCCGCGACGGTGCGGAAATGGTGGCCCATGATCGCGAGCTCCATGGCGGCGCGCAGCTTGCGCGGGCGCGCGAGCAGCGTGCCCCAGAACAGGCCCCAGAAAGCGAGCTGCCCGCGCTGCCGGACGCCGAGCGTCCAGATCGACTGCAGGAAGGCGCGCAGGTCCGGCCAGTTCAGGCGCATGCGCGGCCCGCGCGGCTGCCAGGTCGAGAGGAAGGCGCGCAGGCGCCGGTAGTAGTTGCGCGGCGCATACAGCGAGCGCATCAGCTCGCGGTAGCCCTCATGGAGCTGCGCGCGGTCGAGGCGCGGCACGAAATTGAGGACCGCGGCGGTGTTGTCGCCCACGCTGTCGGCGAGGATGCGCCCCTCGCGCGCCAGCCGCTCGTAGAGCCGGGTCTGCGGCAGCGCGCTCAGCAGCCCCACCATGGCGGTGACGACGCCCGCGCGCTGGATGAACTCGAACTGGCGGCGGAAGACGTCGAGCGGATCGCTGTCGAAGCCGACGATGAAGCCGCCCATCACCTCCAGGCCCGCGGCCTGGATCGCGCGCACCGCGCCGACCAGGTCGCGCTTGCTGTTCTGCACCTTGCGGCATTCCTCCAGGCTTTCCACGACCGGTGTCTCGAGCCCGACGAAGACCTTCCTGAAGCCCGCGCGCACCATGAGCTCGAGCAGGTCTTTCTCGTCGGCGAGATTGACCGAGGCCTCGGTGAGGAAGCCCATCTGCGGGCGCGTGCGCGCGCGCCAGTCCACCAGCGCGCCGAGCAGCTCGCGCACGCGCTTCCTGTGGCCGATGAAGTTGTCGTCGACGATGAACACCATGTCGCGCCAGCCGGCGCGGCGCAGCGACTCGAGCTCGGCGATGACTTGCTGCGGCGCCTTGGTGCGCGGCAGGCGGCCGTACATGGCGACGATGTCGCAGAACTCGCAGTCGAACGGGCAGCCGCGCGAGAACTGCACCGGCATCGTCACGTAGCGGCGCAGCTCGATCAGGTCCCAGCGCGGCACGGGCGTGGCGCGCAGGTCGGGGAAGCTCGCCGCCCGGTACTCCGGCCGGACGCTGCCGCGGCGCAGATCGGCGACCAGCTCGGCGATCACGCCCTCGGCCTCGCCCAGCACGAAATGCGGGATCTCCGGGAAGTCCGCGTGCCCGGTGGTGAACAGCGGCCCGCCGGCGATCACCGGCCGGCCGCGCGCGGCGCAGCGCTGCGCGATCTCGTGCGCCGAGGCCTTGTGCACGATCATGCCGGAGAGCATCACCCAGTCGGCCCAGTCGATGCAGGCGTCCTCGAGCGGCTCGACGTTGGTGTCGACCAGCTTCAGGGACCAGTCCGCGGGCAGCATCGCCGCTACGGTCAGCAGCCCGAGCGGCGGGAACGCCGAGCGCTTGCCGAGGAAGCGCAGCACGTGCTTGAAACTCCAGAAAGTGTCCGGATGCCGGGGGTAGACTAGCAGTACGTTCATCGGAAGTTATCGAGAATCAATTCTGGAGAAAGAGCATGCATCCCTCGCATCCGCTTCTACCCGCGACCCACGAGGTCGTCAACCAGGCTCCGCCGCTCGAAAACACCAACCTCTACCTGCGCAACCGCGCGCTGCAGGAGGGGCTGAAGCGCGAAGGCGCAGGCGCCGCTCATGACTGGATGGCCGAGCGCGGCGCGGAGCTCGGCAGCGCGCAGATGCTGGAGTGGGCGGCGCAGGCGAACCGCAATCCGCCGCAGCCGAAGCTGTTCGACGCCGCCGGCCACCGGCGCGACGAGGTCGAGTTCCACCCGGCGTACCACGAGCTGATGGCGTATCTCAAGCGCCACGGCGCCTCCGCGGGCCCTTGGGCCGACCCGGTGTCCGGCGCGCACGTCAAGCGCGCTGCGTTCTACATGCTCTATGCCGAGGTCGAGGACGGGACGCTGTGCCCGACCACGATGACCTACGCGGTGGTGCCCGCGATCGCGCGCGACCGGCCGCTCGCCGCCGAGTGGCTGCCGCGCATCTACTCGCTCGAGTACGACCGGCGCTTCATCCCCGCCGCGCAGAAGAATGGCGTCACGCTCGGCATGGGCATGACGGAGAAGCAGGGCGGGTCGGACGTGCGCGCCAACACCACGCGCGCCGAGCCGGTGGGCGGCCGCGAATACAGCGTCGTCGGCCACAAGTGGTTCTTCTCGGCGCCGATGTGCGATGCCTTCCTGATCCTGGCGCACGCGCCGGGCGGCCTGTCGTGCTTCTTCCTGCCGCGCTGGACGCCGGACGGCAAGCTGAACGAAATCCGCATCCAGCGCCTGAAGGACAAGCTCGGCGACCGCTCCAACGCGGGCTCGGAGGTGGAGTTCTGGGGCGCGCGCGCCTGGCTGGTGGGCGAGGAGGGGCGCGGCGTGCCGACCATCCTCGAGATGGGCACCTACTGCCGGCTCGACTGCGCGCTCGGCACCTCGGGCCTGATGCGGGCCTCGCTCTCGCACGCCATGCACCACGCGCGCTACCGCGCCGCCTTCGGCAAGCTGCTCATCGACCAGCCGCTGATGCGCAACGTGCTCGCCGATCTGGCGATCGAGTCGGAGGCTGCGAGCGCGCTGTCGCTGCGCCTGGCGCGCGCCTTCGACGCGCAGAAGGATGAAGCTGAAGCGCTGCTGCGCCGCGTGCTGACCCCGGCGGCCAAGTACTGGATCTGCAAGCGCGGCCCGGCGGTCGCGGCGGAGGCGATGGAGGTGCTGGGCGGCAACGGCTACGTGGAGGAGGGCATGCTGGCGCGCATCTACCGCCAGATGCCGCTCAACTCGATCTGGGAGGGCTCGGGCAACATCATGTGCCTGGACATCCTGCGCGCATTCGGCAAGCACCCGCGCTGCCTGGAAGTCCTTGCCGCCGAAATGGATTCCGCGCTCGGGCGCGATGCGCGCTACGACCGCTTCGTCGCCCGGCTCAAGGACGAAAAGCCCGCTGAAGCGAAAGCCCGCCTGATTACCCAGTCGATCGCGCTCGCCGTGCAGGGCGCGCTGCTGCTGCGCTTCGCCCCCGGCTTCGTCGCCGAGGCGTTCTGCGCCAGCCGGCTCGCCGCCGATACGCCCTACGGCGGCGGCGCGTTCGGCAACCTGCCCGCCAGCACCGATTTCGGGGCGCTGCTGGAGCGCGCCTGGCCCGCGCACTGAGGCGGGCACCGCCTCAGTGCGGTGGGCAGATGCGCACCACGATCTCGCGCGCCGCATCGGCGCGATAGATGCGGCGATCGCCGCGGCGCCGCTCTACGAAGGCCTTGCGCTCCTCCATCGCGTCCTGCGCCATCTCGCCGTCGATCCACTCCAGGTAGGCAACGACCCATTCATCCGTGCTGCGGTACAGGTCCATGGTTCCCTCCTTCGTGGGAAGTGCGCTGCAGTGTGGAACTCGAATTCGGGCACGTCTTGCCGCAGATCAATGCGCCTCGATATTTGCGGCGCAACATAAACAGTTTTGTGCGCGCAGCCGCAACTGATTTTCGTTCATGGCTGACATGAGGGAGCGCCAGCCGCTCGACGGCGTGGCGTTCGCGGTGATGCTGCTGTGCACCGCGCTCTGGGGCTTCCAGCAGGTCGTCATCAAGCTCACCGCGGCGGATATCTCCTACGTGATGCAGGCGGGGATCCGTTCGATCGTGGCCACCTTGCTGGTTTTGCTCTGGATCTCATTCAGGAAAATTCCTCTTTGGGAAAAAGACGACACCCTCTGGCCGGGAATCGCGGCAGGACTGCTGTTCGGCGGCGAGTTCGTGTTCATCTACGCGGGACTCGAGCACACCGCGGCCTCGCGCATGGTGGTCTTCATCTACCTCGCGCCCGTGTTCACGGCGCTCGGGCTGCATTGGTGGGTACCGGGCGAGAGGCTGCTGCGCAGGCAATGGCTCGGAGTGGCTCTTTCGTTCTGCGGAATCGTGCTCGCCTTTTCCGAGGGCTTTGCTTCCGGCGAGAGCAGCGTCCTCGGCGACAGCTTCGGCATTATTGCCGCGGGCTTGTGGGCGGCAACCACGGTGCTGATCCGCGGGACGAAGCTCGCGCGCGTCAGCGCGACGAAGACGCTCTTCTACCAGCTCGCCGTGTCGGCGCTGATGCTGCCGCTCGCTTCGCTGGCGATGGGCGAGAAGGGCGTCGTGGCGGTGACGCCTCTGGCGCTCGCGGGCATGGCCTACCAGGCCGTGATCGTCGCCTTTGCGAGCTACCTCGCCTGGTTCTGGCTGCTGACGCGCTACCTGGCGGCGCGGCTGGCGGTGTTCTCGTTCCTGAGCCCGCTTTTCGGCGTGCTCGCCGGGGTGCTGGTGCTCGACGAGCCGCTGACGCCGCGCTTCGCCGCCGCCGCGCTGCTGGTGGGCGGCGGCATCGTGCTCGTCAACCGGCGCTGAGCGCGCTCGCGCGCGCCGCGCCCGCCTCTTCGCCGAGAAGCTTTTCCAGGTCCTGGCGGCCGCGTTGCGCGAGGGTGATCAGCTTCTTGGTGTCCTCGCGGTGCTCGGCCTGCTCGGCGAGGATTTCCTCGTCGTGGCGCCGGAAGCGCTGCACGACGCGGCGCGCCGCCAGCGGGCCGAAGTCGAGCGCGCGCAGCGCCGCCTCGGCGGCGTCGAGCGCCGCGCCGAAGGTCTCGCGCACCGCCGGCACGCCCATCTCGTGGTACTCGAAGGCGTCGCTGCGGCTGTGCGCGCGCACGATCAGCTTCAATCCGGGGTAGCGCCGCCGCACCCGCCGCACCATCTCCATGGCCGCTTCGTGGTCGTCGAGCGCGATCACCAGCAGCCGCGCCTGCGCCGCGCCGGCCGCCTCGAGCAGGTCGAGCCGGGTGGCGTTGCCGTAGTAGGCCTTGCTGCCGAAGCGGCGCACCAGCTCGATCTGGTTCGGGTCGTGGTCGATGACCGTGGCGCCGATCCTGAGCCCCGCCAGCACCCGCGTCACCACCTGCCCGAAGCGGCCGAATCCGGCCACGATCACGGGGTGGCTCTCCGCGATCGGGTCGGGCGCGCGCTCCTCGATGCGCGCGAAGCGCGGCGCCAGCACGCGCTCGTAGAGCATGAGGAGGAACGGCGTGGTGAGCATCGAGGCGGCCACCGCGGCGTTCAGCACGTCGAGCGTCCCGCGCGGCACGATGTGGACCGCGGCGCCGAACAGCACGAAGGCGAATTCCCCGACCTGCGACAGCGCGAGCGCGAACAGCGTCGCGTCGGCGCGGCCGCAATAGCCGAAAGTCTTCGCGATTGGATAGAGAAGTGCAGTTTTCAGGGTGACGATTCCGGCTGCAATGCCGAGCAGAAGCAAAGGCGTCCTGAAAAACAGGCCCAAGTCGATCGACATGCCCACGGCGATGAAGAACAGGCCCAGCAGCAGGCCCTTGAACGGCTCGATGTCGAGCTCGAGCTCGTGGCGGTACTCGGAGTCGGCGAGCAGCACTCCGGCGAGGAAGGCGCCGAGCGCCATCGACAGCCCGACCGCCTCCATGAGCGCCGCGATGCCCATCACCAGCAGCAGCGCGAAGCCGACGAAGATCTCGCGCATGCGCGTGTTGGCGATATAGCGCAGCAGCGGGCGCAGCAGCAGGCGGCCGCCGAGGATGACCACGACGATGGCGCCGACTGCCTTTGCCGCTGCCGTCCATTCGAAGCCTTGCGAGTTTCTTTCCGGGCCGATGAAGGACAAAAGCAAAAGCAGTGGAATCACGGCCAGATCCTGAAACAACAGCACCGCGAAGGAGGCCTGGCCGCCGGGGGTGGGCAGGAGGCCTTTTTCGCGCAGCGTGGCGAGCGCGATGGCGGTCGAGGACATCGCCAGCCCCATGCCCGCGACCAGCGCCACGCGCGGCGACAGGCCGAAGGCGAAGCCCGCCGCGGCGACGATCAGGATCGTGGCGCCGACCTGCACCGCGCCCATGGCGAAGATCGACTTGCGCAGCTGCCACAGGCGCTGCGGGTTGAGCTCGAGGCCGACCAGGAACAGCAGCAGCACGACGCCGAACTCGGCGAAGCGCAGGATCGCCTCGGGCGCCGAGACCAGCTTGAGGCCCCACGGGCCGATGGCGACGCCGGCGACGAGGAAGCCGAGCACCGAGCCGAGGCCGATGCGCCTGAACACCGGCACCACGATCACGCCCGCGGCGAGGTACACGAGCGCCTGGTGCAGAAAGCCGTTGTCCTGCATGAGCTGCTCCTTCGATGCCTGAGCCCGGATTGTAGAATCCCGGCGTGGACAGGACCGTCAGCGCGGAGCAGTACAAGCTCGGCATGCGCTCGTTCGCGGGCGCGGTGTGCATCCTCACCAGCAGCCACGCCGGGCGCCCGTACGGCATGACCGCGACCGCGGTGTGCTCGGCGGCCGCCGACCCGCCCACGGTGCTGGTATGCGTCAACCGCAGCACCACCACGCACGAGGCGATGGCGAAAGCGGGCGTGTTCTGCGTCAACGTGCTGCGCGCCGAGGACCGCGAGCTCTCGGGGCTGTTCAGCAGCGCGCAGGGGTCGGCGATCCGGGGCGAGGGGCGCTTCCGCGACGGGCACTGGACGCACCTGCTCACCGGCAGCCCGGTGCTCGTGAACGCGCTCGTGTCGTTCGACTGCAAGATCGTCAACCGCCTCGTGCACGGCACGCACACCGTGTTTCTCGGCGAGGTCGGCGAGCTGCTGATCGGCAAGAAGGGCAAGCCGCTGCTGTACGCCGACGGGCAGTACGCCAAGCTCGCCGCGCTCGCCCACGGCGAGCCGCTGCCGGAAGGCCTCGACTACTGGGGGGTATGACAATGAGCGGAGCGGTGTACGCACTGAATCTCTTCAACGTCGCCGACCGCGACGAATACCTGGCGTATTCACGCAGGTCCGCGCAGGAAGTCCAGGCGCACGGCGGGCGCGTGGTGGCGCTCGGCAAGTTCCGCGAGGCGGCCGCGGGCGAGATCAAGCCGCGCGCGGTGCTGATCCTCGTAGAGTGGGAATCGAAGGAAGCCTTCGACGGCTACTGCAACGACCCGAAGATCGCCGACCTGCACCCGCACCGCGAGAAGGGCGCCAGCGACTACGTCTGGCACCTGTTCGACAAGCTCGAGGACCTGCGGCCGATCCTGAAGTAGCTCAGCCCGCGCGCTTCCAGAAACGGCGCTCGCGCGAGGCGAGCAGGGGAATCGCCTCGGCGAGGTACTTCTTGAAGTGCGGCGTCTGCTGGTGCGCCTCGAACGCCTTCTCGTCGTCGTACACCTCGAACAGCATCACCTGCGTCTTGTCCTCGGCATCGACCAGCACCTCGAACTGCCGGCAGCCCGGCTCCATGCGCGCTTCGCGCGCGTTCTCCAGCACCATCGTCATCCAGCGCTCGACGCTGGCGGGCTGGATCTTGATCTGCACAGAAAGCACCAGACTCATCTCATCTCCTCAAGCGTTTGATATAATTCAAAGTTCGCGCCCGTAGCTCAGATGGATAGAGTACTTGGCTACGAACCAAGGGGTCGTGGGTTCAAATCCTGCCGGGCGCGCCAAATATACAAG
>JACOVA010000038.1 GCA_016177575.1 Betaproteobacteria bacterium | reverse complement strand
TAGGGTTGCCGAGTGACACCGAGATCCGGCTCGCGCGCGAGCGCGTGCACGGGGCGCTCGGGATGATCGTGCAGCGTGCGCAGCGCGGTGAGGAGCGTCCAGGCGCGGCCTTCGCGCAGGCGAACGTGCCCCACCGCGTGGCCGGCGGCGGTGGAAAAGGAGAACCAGGATTCTTCGGGAGTATTGGTGGGTTCGCTCTTGAGCTTGAAATCAGAAGTCCTTACGGAAAAAAGGCCGGAAAGCGCCTCCCGGCCTTCGTGCGTGCGGATGTCCCAGGTGAAGGCAAGCAGGTCGCGCCAGTAACAGTCCGGCACGAAGAGCTCCGCTACGGCGCGCGGGTCGCGCTGCGCGAGCGCGGCAGTGAAAGCTTCGAGCCAGCGGGTGGTTTGCGGGGAGGCGGGAGCGTTCATGGCGTCGGCCGGAAATTCGATTCTAGCGATGTCACGGCGCTCATCTGGCGGTTCGTGGCATATTGGAGGTTGCATGATCCGTACAGACCAGGAACTGGCGAGCGCGCGCGAGCGGGTGGCAAAGCTCGAGCGCCTGCTCGAGGATTTGCGCAAGACCGCGCGCCCGGAAGAGTGGCCGGCGCTCAGCTCCGGGTACCGGCTGGAGATCGAGCGCGTGCAGGGCGAGGTGCTCGACTACCTGGTGCGCGAATACCCGAATGCCTCGACGCAAAATGCCATGCTCGATGCGCGGCAGACCCGCGCGCGCTACGACACCGCGAAGGGTTTGCTCGATGCGCTCAAAGGCAAACGCACGAAGAAGAAGAACGCCCGCAAGGCAGCCCGCTAGAGCCGACTACATCGGCATGGCCTGCACGACTGCCGGGGTGAGCTTGCGAACCGCGCTCGCGCCCGACGAGCTGATCCGATCGCTCCTCACGGGAAAGCCGGCCGCGGGCAAGGAAGCCCATTTCGTGGTGCTGCTTGAAGAGGCGCCCGCGGAGCTGCTGCGCGGGCTCGCGGCCCAGGCCGGCGCCTGGGCGAAGCCGGGGGTCGTGTCGAAGAACCTGCGCCGGATCGCCAGGCAGCTCGGCGTGCGGCGCAAGGCGCTCGCCGACGCGTAAGCCGGCTCACGCCTGCCAGGGGTTCGGGCTAAGCCTGCTGCACGACTTCCACCCGGTCGCGTTCGCGCACCACCTTCTCGCCCCACACGCGGTCGAACTCGGCCACCAGGCGCTGCAGCGCCGCCGAGCCCGGGAGCGCGCGCGCCTGCTCCAGGGTGTCGAACTCGTAGAGCGCGTAGTGCAGCAGGGGCTCGGTGTCGCTCCAGCCGCGCCAGGCGCGCTTCGCGCCGAAGGCCTTGACCGCATCCGGAAAGTGCTCGTCGCGGTACCAGCGCTCGAAGGCGTCCCGGTCGGCGGCGTAGACGAGCCGCGCGCGGACGATGAAGCAGGCGCTCATCGCGGGAATGCCTCAGCGGCCGCGGGCCTTGGCAAGCAGCCGCAAGCCGCGCCTCGCCTTTCCCGCGCCGCGCGCCGCGCGCGCGAGGAAGCGCGTCTCGGCATCGTATTCGGCGAGCAGCACGGTGGCCATCTCGTCGAACAGCTTGGTGAGGCTCTGCTTGCGGGCGCGCGCCAGGTCCTTCAGGCGCTCGCGCTTGCCGTCGGGGATGCGGATGATCAGGGCAGCCATGTCTTTCTCCTCAAGCATTCGGCGGGCGTAAGCACCGCCAGGTTCTCGAACTTCAGCTCCGCGCCGCGGAAGTCGCGCTTGTTGCGCGTTACGATCGCCTGCGCGCCGCCGGCGACCGCCAGCTCGACGAGGTGGTTGTCCGATTCGTCGCGCAGGTTGGGCCGCCAGAGGAAATAGATCCTGGTCCAGCGGCAGGACGCGGCATAGATGTCGAACAGCTCCTCGCGTTCGGCCGCCGACAGCCGGCAGCGCGCGAACCGCGCGCTGCGCCCGAGCACGGCCTCGTGCTCGGCGTAAAGCGCAGGGCTCATGAGCGGCTCGAAGCGCCCTTCGAGCACCGCCGCCAGCAGGCGGTTGGCCGCTCCCGCACCCAGCAAGGCCGCCACCAGCACGTCGGTGTCGAGCGCGATCCGGGGCATCTGCAATGATTGCACATATGCAATCTTCGGGCAACGCGCCGCGCCGCTACGGACCGCTCTGACCCCGATTTCAGGCCTGCCACACCGCGTAGCCCTTTTCCTGCAATTCGTCGGCGAGGTCACGTTCCATGGCCTGCGCGGCCGCGTAGGGCATCGGGTTCAAGTGCGCGAAGAGCTCGGGCAGCAGGCCGGTGCCGAATTTCCTCACGTACCAGTTCGCCTTCACGCCCGCCTTGTGGTTCTGGAAGCGCTCGCCGGGCGGCAGGCCGGTCATGCCCACGTAGACGCACGGCATGCCGGCCTTGTAGCCCGGGTTGCGCGCGCGAAAGCGCCGGATCCTGAGGACCGCGGGGTCGAGCGCGACGACGTAGACGTTGTGGGAGAGGCGCGGTTCGCGCGTTCTCAGGCGAGGTCCAGCCATAGCCGCAGCGCGGCGTCGACGCGCGCGAGGTCAGCGGTGAGCAGACACACGGTCACGCTGTCGCGGTACGGCAGGGTTTCACTCGTCTGGACGACGAGCGCCGGGCGCGGCTTTCCTGTGTAGGGACCCTTGACCGCGACCGTCACCAGATCGCCGCGGCGCAAGCTCATTCAGGCAGGTGGACGAACGCCTTCCAGTTATCGCGCCGATCGGCACGGTTCGCGAGCCGGCACTGGCGGCGCAGCGCGGCCAAAAACGCCTTCGTGCGCTTCGGCTTTCGCGTCCGCCCGAGGCGGCGATGGCTGTCGGGTGCGTTCATGCGCCGGGAGTTTACTCCTACCCGAGCAGGCCTTTGAGCTCGCCGCTCTCGATCAGCTTCTCGAGGTCGCCCGCGCCGCCGACCAGCATGCCCTTGACGAAGACCATCGGGAAGGTCGGCCAGCCGGTCCACATCTTGAGCGCGTTGCGCTTGCGCCAGCCGGAGAGGTAGCTGCCGTACTCGAGGTAGTGGTGCGCGATGCCGGCCGCCTCGAGCGCGCGGCGCGCCTTCCTTGGCCAGGGGTTCTGGCGCATGCCGACCACGACCACCGGGTGCGCGGCGATCGCGGCCTGCACCTCGCGCACGTAGTCCATGCGGTTGGCCGCCACCTTGTCGCGGATCGCGGGGTGGATGCGGGATTCGTCGAGGATGGGGCGGGGCATGCCCTATCTTCGCATTTAATTCACTGCTTCTTTTTCACCAGCCCCGCGAGCTTTGCGAAGGGCTTGTGCGTCGCGGGCGGGGCGGCGGGCTTGCCCGCGGCGGCGTCGCCCACTTTGGCGTCCTCGATGCGCGCGTGCTCGTTCTCGTGGCAGTAGATGCACAGCAGCTCCCAGTTCGAGCCGTCGGGCGGGTTGTGGTGGTGGTCGCCGTCCTTGTGGTGGACGGTGAGCTCCTTCAGGCGCGAGGCGGGGAACTCGCGCGCGCAGCGGGCGCAGATCCAGGGCAGGCGCTTGAGCGCAGCCTCGCGGTAGTCGGCGGGCGGGCCGGGGGGCGGCATGGGAAAATTATGGTTCATGGACGTTTCCACCGCCAGCTTCGAAGCCGAAGTCCTCGAAGCCTCCAAGACCCTGCCCGTGGTGGTCGATTTCTGGGCGCCGTGGTGCGGGCCGTGCCGGGCGCTGACGCCGGTGCTGGAGAAGGTCGCGGCCGGCTACGCCGGGCGCGTCAAGCTGGTCAAGATCAATTCGGACGAGAACCAGGAGCTCGCCGCCGCGTTCGACATCCGCTCGATCCCGAACGTGATCGCCTTCAGGAACGGCCGCGCCGAGGCGCAGTTCATGGGCGCGCTGCCCGAGGGGCAGGTGCGCGCGTTCTTCGAGAAGCTGCTGCCCTCGGCCTCCGAGCTCGCGCTCGCGCGCGCGGAAGGCGCGTTCGCGGCGGGCCGGCTCGACGAGGCCGGCGACGAGCTCGCGAAGGTGCAACCGGACATGGACCTGGATGCGCGGGCCGGGGCGCTGCGCCAGGGCATCGCCTTCGCGCGCGCGCAGAAGGACGGCCCGGGCGAGGCGGCGCTGCGCGCGCGCCTGGCCGCCGATCCGCTGGATCACGAGGCGCGCGCGGCGCTCGCGGCGCTCTTCGTCGGGGCGCGCCGCTACGGCGAGGCGATGGACGAGCTGCTCGAGATCGTGCGCCGCGCCAAGGACTGGAAGGACGGCGAGGCGAAAAAGCAGATCCTCGCCGTCTTCACCCTCGCCGGCGACCAGCCGGAGCTGGTGCAGCAGTACCGCAGGAAGCTCGCCTCGCTCGTCTACTAGCCGCTCATTCGAGCAGCACCAGCTCGGGCGGCTTGCCCTTCTCGGCAAAGACGATCGCGAGCTGGTGGAAGCGCCGGCCGAGCGCCTCGGCCTCGGCGCGCGCGATGCCGACGATGAGCAGGCTCGGCTCGGGCTTCCACTCGCCTTTCGGGTCGCGGCCCTCGCCCAGGTAGATGCGGCAGCCGGTGCGGTCGGCGGCCTCGCAGAGCTCGCCGAAGGAGAGCTGGTTCAGCTCCTCGTGCGCGGGCAGGCCGCGCGGGTTGAAGGAGGTGACGAAGGCCGCGCCCGCGGCGCCCTCGGCCTCGAGCAGGTCGTCGAGCTCCGGGCAGGGCTCGCCGATGCGCAGCACGGGCGCGTTGTCGGCGAAGACGACGTAGCGCGCCGCGCGGTAGGCGGCGAGGAGGGATTCGGGGACGGGCATGAAAACAAGAATGATCTTCGCACGCCCGCTCGCGCGCTGCGCGAGCGTTGCGCCAAGGGATCGATGCGCATACGCTATGCGCATTCAATGTACAGGAGTCTTGCATCCGGCGCTCGAGCTCGAGGGCCGCAAGCTGCTCATGCTGACGCAGGAGCTCGCCGGCGTATCCCGCCAGGCGCTCGGCGAGAGGGTGGCGAATCTGGCCGCGGAACGAGCGGCCATCGTTGCAGCCCTGGACCTGGCGCTGACGGGGATCTGATTGAGAGGACCGGGCATCTCCGCCCTGCCCGCCGAATTCCTGCGCCCGGTCTCCCGCGAGGAGATCAACGCGCTGCCGATCCGCCGCTACGAGGGCGAGGTGCTGGTGGTCGGGACGATGCGCGAATTGGAGCGCGCCTGGGAGGATCTCGCGCGCGAGACGGCGGTCGGCTGGGACACGGAGACGCGGCCCGCGTTCAGGAAGGGCGAATCGCACCTGCCCGCCCTCGTTCAGGCGGCGACCGCGAGCGCGGTGTACCTTTTTCAGCTCCAGCGCATGGATTTTTCTGCCGTGGTGGGCGGCCTTTTCGCCGAGCCGACGATCGTCAAGGCGGGAATCTCCGTCGCGGACGACATTCGAGCGCTCAACAGAGTATTTGAAGTAAGAACGAATTCGCTCGTCGACCTGGGCACCGTCGCGCACCGCCACGGCATGAAGCAGACGGGGCTGCGCAACCTGGCGGGGATTTTTCTCGGCTTTCGCGTCCCCAAGGGCACCAAGACCTCGAACTGGGCGGCGCGGCAGCTCTCGGCGCAGCAGGTCGCCTATGCCGCGACCGATGCGTGGGTGTGCCGCGAGCTTTACCTGCGCTTCCGGGATCTCGGACTGCTGTAGGGGGCTGCTGATTTGCAAATGAAAGGCCCCGCATGGGAGCGGGGCCTGGTGCCGGAATTCCACCGGCGGCGCCTATCTGGGCGCCTGCTGTTCCGCGGCTTGCGCCGCGGCTGAGCCCTTGCGGGGCGGTATCCCGGCGGGTGGTCGGGAATCCCGCGCTTGCCGCCGATGCTCCGGCTGCCCTCGCAGGCTCGAATGCAGATTACGCTCGCGGCGCGCGTAGAGTCAATCGCAATCTCCCGACCGGTTTGATCCAGGTCAGGCGGCGCGCAGTTTCTCCTCCGGGCCGGCCGGGACCAGGGCCACCACGCGGCAGCGCTGCTCGAGCTGCCCGGCGATGCGCTCGATCAGGGTGTCGCTCATCTCGGCGCGCGGCCGCATGCGCTCGAAGTAGGCCTGGATGCGCCAGGCGGCGAGCACCGGGATGCCCGAGACCGCGGTGCGCTTCACCGACCAGCCCGGCAGCACCAGGATCGGGCGCACCGCGACCGGCTCGCCGAGCGCCTCGCTGAGCCACTCGAACAGCCATTCGGCCTGCGCCATCGCCTGGCCGAGGGGCAGCGTCTCGCGCCAGCCGGGAAACTGCAGGCTCTCGCCGTCGTAGGAGACTTCCCAGGAGTGCTCGCCGTTGCCGCCGTTGCCGCGCAGCCCGCGCGGCGCGTCGCGGCCGCGCGCCGCCACCGCGAACACCCCGGCCGGGCCGACCACGACGTGGTCGAGGTGCGCCTCGCCCTCGCCCGCGGGCACGTCGTGGAACACGCGGTAGCCGAGGTGGCGCAGCCCGTCGAGCTCCTGCCCGACCGCGACCTCGGCCTCGTAGCCGAGCGTGAGGTAGCGCGCCTCGGCGAGCACGCCCCACAGCCGCCACAGGATCCAGCCCTGCAGCAGCGCCGCGGCGGCGAGGAACGCGCCCAGCGTCGCGCGCTCGGGCAGCTCGCCGCCGTACACCGCCTTGAGCGGGAAGACGAAGAACAGCAGCGGCATCAGGAACAGGCCGAGCGCCGCGTACTCGGCGGCGTCCCAGGCGGCGGCCTGCATCGGGTCGCGCAGCGACTCGCCCGGGCCGCGCATCAGGTCGCGCAGCAGCTCGCGGCGCCGCCCGGTGCCGAGCGCGCGGTTGCGCCCGATGGTGAGCACCGCGAGGGTGGCGAGGAACGCGACGGCGAAGCAGACCAGCGGAATCCACTGCCAGCGATACATGGTTGCGCTGCCTCCGTGCCCGATGGCGTGGAGACTCCGCAATCGGCGTGCCATTGCGCGAATTCCGCGCAATCAAGCGCTTGAGAAATTCTTCACGGCGCCGCTGTCGCCGCTTCGCGACAATTTCGCGCGCGCCGCGATTGCGCTAGTGTGCCTCTCCGTTTGCGAGGAGATGCCATGAAAAGAGCGATCGAATGCGGGATCACGGCGGGGGCGCTGCTTGCGGCGCTGTGCGGCGCTGCGCTCGCGTGGGAGGAGCCCGAGGCCGCGTACGCGAAGTACCAGCGCGCGGCATTGACCGGAGACGAGCAGCAGATGATCCGCTTCTGGACCTCGGCGCGGCGCGCGCAAGTCGCCGCCCTGCCGGAGGCGCGCAGGCAGTACGAGCTCGCGAGCGCGGGCGCCGCGGTGCCGCTCGCCTACACGCTGCAGGCGAAGAGCGTGAGCCGCGACGGCCAGAGCGCGCGCCTCGTGCTTGCGGCGGCGGGCGATGCCTTTGCCGAGGCAAAGCCGGAGCCGATGTACGGCTCGGTGCGCATGGTGCTCGAGGGCGGCGCCTGGAAGGTGGCCGAGGCACGCTGGAGCAAGTCGCCGCCCGCCGGCCTCGCGCAGCCGCGCGCAGCCGGCGCGCAGGCCCCGGCCGCGGTCCCGGTGCGCGACATGACGCGGCCCGCGGGCAGGCCGGTGCAGGCGAACCCGCCGGTGCTGCGCCCGGGCACGCCGGGCTGCGTCTACAAGGCGGTGATGACGGACGAGGAGATTTCGCGCTGCCGCTAGCTTGCTGCTAAGCTCGGCGCGTGAGATTGAACGGCACTTTCGGCGCGCTGCTCGCCGCGCTGCTGATCGCCGCCGCGGCGCTCGGCGCCGAGGAGCCCGAGGCGGTGTACGCCAAGTTCCACCGCGCCGCCATGGCGGGCAACCTGGCGGAGATGCTGAAGTACGGGCCGGCGCAGCGCCGCGCCGAGATGGCGCGCATGTCCGCGGCGCAGCAGGAGGCGGAGCTGAAGATGGTCCGCATGCTCATGCCGCGCGCCTTCACGCTCCTCGGCAGGACGCCCGGCCGCGATGGGCGCAGCGCGCGCCTTCTGCTCTCCGGACCCGGCCAGGCCTTCGGCGGCGGCAGGCCCGAGACCCTCTACGGCGCGATCGACATGGTGCTCGAGCGCGGCGAATGGAAGGTGCGGGAGGCGAGCTGGAGCAACGACAAGCCCGCCGCGCCGAGGCAGGCGCGCCCGGCGGCCGCGCCGCCCGCGCCCGCCCGGGCTTCATCCGCGACCACGGTGCCGGTCGCCCCCGGCCAGAAGGACATCCCGCGCCTGGGCGCAGCCAGGCCCGAGTGCGTCTACAAGCCGGTGATGACGCAGGAAGACATCGAGCGCTGCCGCTAGAGAATCGGGCTCTGACCCCGATTCTCCGATTTTCTAGCGGCGCTTGTAGGTCGGGCGGCGGACCTGCGGCGCCATCGGCCGCTCGTCCTTGTGGCGGAAGCTGATGCGCCCGCGCGTCAGGTCGTAGGGCGAGATCTCGAGGCTGACGCGGTCGCCGGCGAGGATGCGGATGCGGTGCCGCACGACCTTGCCGCCGGCGTAGGCGAGCACGCTCGCGCCGTTGGTGAGCTCGACGCGGAACTGCGTGTTGGGCAGCACTTCCTGCACCACGCCTTCCATCTCGAGCATCGCTTCCTTGGCCATCCACGCATCCTCATGCGTACCGGGTCGCGCAGTATGACGCCTGCGGGCCGATTTACCAAGCAAAAAATGCGCCGGGCTCGCCGCCTACCAGCCGCTGCCGCCGCCCCCTCCTCCTCCTCCTCCCGAAGATCCGCCGCCGCCGCCGCCGCTGCTGCTGCTACTGCTGCCCGAGCCGGACGATCCCGAGCTGCTGCCCGGCGGCGTCGAGGCGGCGCTGATGGTGCGGCCCATGTCGGCGATCGAGTCGGTGAAGCTGCGCGCCTCGCCGCGTGAGCCGCTCGAGCTCGACGAGTAATAATCCGCCGTGGCCGCCGCGAGCGCGGCGGCCCCTAGCACGCTCGCGAAGGCGTCGGCCCAGGTCTTCTCCACCCCCAGGGCCACCGCGTAGGGGAGGAATTTCGCGAACTCCTCCTTGGTGCGCGGCGGCCGCTTCTGGCGCGCGAGCTCGTCGCCCTCGGCCACGCTCAGGTACTGGCGCAGGCCCTCCACCTCGTCCTGGATCCTGCGCCCCTCCACGGTATAGGCCGGCAACAGCTTCGCGGCGAGCGCGACCGCGACGGCCGCGAGGGCTGCGACGGCAATGATCGAGGGAATCGCACTTTTCAGGAAAAACATCCCGCCCACGGTTGCCGCCGCCATGACGATGCCGAAAAGGTGCGAGCCCTGGTTGCGCGAAAAGAGCTTGTCGCCGAAATGCTGCTGCAGCGCCGCGGCCACGCCGTCGCGCGCGGCCTCCACCGTCGAGTCAAACTGCTTGCCGACGGTGACGCCGGACTTGCCGAGCAGCTTCGCGATCGGCGCATCGCCCGGCAGCATCTCCACCTTGGCGCCGGTAGGCGTGATCTGGTAGGTGCCGGCCGACTCGCTCACCTTGAGAAAGCCGCGCTGCCCGAGCCCCAGCACCGCGGAGGCGAAGCAGCGGTCGTCGCATTGCATGCGGTCGAGGTAGCGTGCGCCCGCGGGCCCGAGCCCTTCGGGCGCCTCGTAGCGCGGGAACGGCGGACCCTGGCGCGGGTCGCGCCCCACCACCCACCAGCGCCAGAAGAGGAACAGGGCGAGCAGCAGGAAGCCCGCGGCGCCCGCAACCTCGCCCCGGTTGTCGAGCGCCCAGCGCCCGAGCCGCTCGCGCGGCGAGGGCGGCGCGACCACGCCCTTCGGGAACATGAGCACGACCGTGAGCCCCTCTCCGGGCGCGAAGCGGCGCGTGGTGCGGAAGCGCGCGCCCCACTCCCGGGTCTCGGCGGCGTAGTCGCGTCCGCGCGCGCCGAACCTCCCCGTGTAGGCCTCGGCGCGCACGTCCGCGAGCGGCATCGGCGCGGGCAGGAAGACGTCCGCCGAAACCGCCTCCATGGCGAAGGGCCAGCCGTTGCCGTTCACGTTCCAGTACAGCTCGTCGTGCTTCTCGAAGAAGCCGAGCTGGTAGTTGGTGCGGTAGGTGATCTCCCAGACGTGCCTGCCGCGCGGCAGCAGCACGCTCGCGTCGCCGATGCGCACGCTGACGCCGTTCGCCCGGCGCTGCGCCGACCAGGGCTCGGGATTGCCGTCGCGTTTCACCGAGACCACGTCGAACGGCACGGTCACGCTGCGCCCCAGCCGGTCGCGGTAGTCGGTGGGAAAGTCGCGCAGGATGCCGCGCTTGATGCTTGCGCCCTCGACCTGCGCCGCGATGGTCTCGGTGACGCTCAGCTCGCCGTTCCTGCCGATCTGGATCGAGCTGTGGAACGAAAGTATTTTTTCTTCAGGAAAAGCCTGTAAGGAAAAAAGAAGCGTGAAAACAAAGGCGAACAACCTCATAACTGCACCTTCACCGCTTCGCGGTCGTCGGTCTCGAAGAACGGCAGCGGCCGGAAGCCGAAGCTGTGCGCCACGACCAGGTCGGGGAAGGACTCGAGCCGGTTGCGGTACTGCTTCACCGCGCCGTTGTAGAAGCGGCGCGCGTACTGGAGCTGGTCCTCGGTGTCGACGAGCTTGGCCGAGAGGTCGCGGAAATTGCCGTCGGCCTTGAGCTGAGGATAGGCCTCCTGCAGGAGCAGCACCTGCTTGAGCCTCGCCCCCAGCTGCTTTTCATTCTCGAAGCGGCTCGCGTCCGCCCCGGGCTTGGCGGCGATCGCCGCCGCGCGCAGCTCGGCCACCGAGACGAGCAGCGCTTTTTCGTGCGCCGCGTAGCCGCGCACCGCCTCCACCAGCTGCGGCACCAGGTCGGCGCGGCGCTTGAGCTGCACGTCGATGTCGGCGAAGCCCTGCAGCGAGAGGTTGCGCTCGGCGACCAGGCGGTTGTAGATCCAGGCGACGCCCGCAAGCAGCGCCGCCGCCACCCCCGCCGCGGCCCAGGCCTCCCCTCCCATGCCCCGATTATCGGCTGACCCGGTTCCTGCCGCCACGCTTGGCGCGGTAGAGCGCCTCGTCGGCGGCTTTCAGCACCTGCGCGGGCGTGCGCAGGTCACCGCCCGGCTCGGCAGCGCCGATCGAGACGGTAACCGAGAGCGTCTCCTCCGGAGCGCCGTCGGCGCGCAGCTTGGCGCCCTTTTCCTGGTCCCGCGGGCGGCCCTCGCCGCGCACCGCCATGCGGTAGTCCTCGACCGAGGCGCGCGTCGCCTCGAGGTGCGGCAGCGCCTGGGCGAGCGCAGATCGGGGGAAGAGCACCGTGAACTCCTCGCCGCCGTAGCGGAAGGCGCGCCCGCCGCCCGCGACCTCGGCGAGGCGCGCGGCGACGAGCTTGAGGACCTGGTCGCCGATGTCGTGGCCGTGCACGTCGTTGAACGACTTGAAGTGGTCGACGTCGGCCATGGCGACCGTGTAGTGCGGCCCCAGGCCCGCCAGCGCCTCCTGCAGCGCGCGCCGCCCGGGCAGCCCGGTCAGCTCGTCGTGGAAGGCGAGCCGGTAGGACTCCTGCAGCATGGCGACGACGAGGATCGCGCCCGCGGCGGTGGTGAAGACGCCGAACACTTCCTCGTTGCGCGCCCATTCGCAGGCGACGAAGAAGGCCACCAGCGCGCCCGCCAGGCCGACGCCGAGCGGGGCGAAGTGCCCGCCCTTGGCGGGCCAGGCGCGCCAGACCGCGGCGGTGAACGCGGCGCTGAAGAGCACGCGGCCGGCGAAGGGCGCGGGCGGCGAGCGCAGCAGCCAGTGCTCGAGCAGCTCCTGCCAGGCGGCGCCCGAGAGCGGGCTGCGGCCCGAGGCGGCGATCCAGGCGACCAGCAGCACCTCGCCCGCGGCGATGAACAGCCAGCGGTGATCGCCGTGGTAGGACACCCCGCGCTCGGGCATGAGCAGCGCGACCAGCACGTTCGCCGGCACCAGCACCACCGCCGCGGTGTAGACGGCGCGCGCGGCGAAGCTCTCGGCGCCGAAGCCGAGCGCGTAGCGGTAGCCCGCGAAGGCGAGCAGCAGCGACATCGCGGCGACCAAGGCGCGCCCGCGGTTGAACCACAGGCTGACCCCGGCGCCGGCGAGCAGCACGAAGTAGGCGCCGTACTCCTTCAGCCCGGCGAGCGAGGGCGGCAGCGGCGGCCCGAGCCAGAGCGCGAGGCCGGCGCCGAGGATGATCGCCGCCGGGGCGATCATCGGCCGCAGCTCAGCGGCGGCGCGCACGCGCGCGGCCCTTGCTCGTGCGCCTCGGTGCGCGCGGCATCTCGATGCTGTGCTCCTCCGAGTGGTCCTCGAGCACGGGCGGCGCGCCGGCGGTCTTCTCCAGGATCGCGCACAGCTCGCGGAACACCGGCGCGTTCTCGTCGGCGCTGTAGTGGATCTGGTTGCCGATGCGCCAGGCGAGCAGCAGCCCGGCGTCGGCGAGCAGGCGCAGCTCGCGGTGCAGCGAGCCCGCCGGGACCCCGGTCAGGCGCGCGATCATGCGCACGTGGAAGCTGTCGCCCGGCCGCAGGAAGAGCAGCGACAGCACCCGGTGGCGGTAGGCGCCGAACAGCAGGTTGGCGAGGGCCTGCTGGCCGTCCGTTCCGGTTCTCGCTTCAGTTCTCAACATTGCTACAATCGTAGCACATATGAGAACGAATTTCCCGCCTCAGGCTGCCAACCGGTCGGGGCGGAAGCCGACGTCGCAGACGCGCCCGCGCTGCGCCCGCTTGCCCTCGTAGTTCTCGAGATCCTTGCCCTGGAGGGTTTGCTCGGCCCGGTTTTTCCTCCGGATTCCGGACACCACCAGCGTCTTGCCGTCGAAAACCGAAACCGCGGCCAGGCTCACTTCCCCGGGCAGGGCCATCAGCTGCACCCCGACGCCGCCGTTCGGCCGCAGCGGCAGCTCCTCCAGCGGGAAGAGGAGCAGTCTCGCGTCGCCGGAGAGCGCCGCTACGACCGGGCCCTGGTCCGCCGGCACCGGCGCGAGCGCCTGCGCCCCTTCGGGCACGCTCATGAAGTCCTTGCCCTGGCGCGTCTTGGTGGCGAGGTCGCCGAGCTTGCACCGGAACCCGTAGCCGGCCGAGTTCGCCATCAGCAGCGGCGCCGCGGGCTCGCCCAGGCCGATCCAGACGATCTCGTCCGAGCCCGAATTGACCAGGGTGTTCATCGGCGCGCCGTCGCCGCGGCCCGAGGGCAGCGCCGCGGCGTCGACGCTGAAGCACTTGCCGCCCGAGGCGAGCACCGTGAGCGTGTCGGTGGTCTGGCACTCGAGCTCGGTGTGGCGCGCATCGCCGTCCTTGAAGCCGACCGATTCCGTGTCGATGCCGTGGCCGCTGCGCGCGCGCACCCAGCCCTTCTTCGACAGGATCACGGTGATCGGCTCCTCGAGCACGGTGCGCTCGACCTGGGCGCGCTCCTCGGCCTTGACCAGGGTGCGGCGCTCGTCGCCGAACTTTGCTGCGTCATGATTAAGCTCTTGAATTACAAGCTTTTTGAGGACCTTTTCGTCTCCCAGTATCTCCTTCAGGCCCTTTCTCTCGGCCTCGAGCGCCTTTCTCTCCTCGTTCAGCTTCACGCCGTCGAGCCGGGTGAGCTGGCCGAGGCGCAGGTTGACGATGTCCTCGGCCTGGCGCTCCGAGAACCTGAACTTTTCGCGCAGCTTTACCCTCGCCTGCGGCTGGTCCTCGCAGGCGCGGATCAGCTGGATGATTTCATCGATCTTGACGAAGGCAAGCAGCCGCCCCATCACGATGTGCAGCCGCTCCTCGCACCGGTCGAGGCGGAATTTCGTGCGCCGGCGCACCGTGTTGAGTCGGAACTCGGTCCATTCGCGCAGCACCGCGACCAGGTCCTTGGTCTCGGGCAGGCCGTCGAGACCGAGCCAGGTGAGATTGACCGGGTAGCGCGTCTCCAGGGCGGTGTGCACCATCAGCATCGCCATGAGCTCTTTTTCGTCCTGGCGCGAGGAGCGCGGCTCGATCACCAGGCGCAGCTTCGACCTGCGGTCGGACTCGTCCCTGACCGCCTCGATCTGGTCGAGGATGAACTGCTTGAAGCGCTTCTGCTCCTGCGACACCTCCTTCCTGTTGCCCGCGGGGCGCGGGTTGGCGAGCGCCTCGATCTCCTCCAGCACCTGCCTGACCGATACGCCGTGCGGCAGCTCGGTGACGACGATGCGCCACTGGCCCCTCGCGAGCATTTCTTTTTCGTATTTCGCTTTCAGGACAAAGGATCCCCTGCCCGTCTCGTAGGCCTGCCTGATCTCTTCGGGCGGCGAGATGATCTGGCCGCCGCCGGGGAAGTCGGGCCCGGGCATGATCTTGAGGATTTCGTCGAGCTTGGCGCGCGGGTGCCGGAGCACGTGCGCGGCAGCGGCGGCGACCTCCCCCAGGTTGTGCGGCGGGATGCGCGTCGAGAAGCCGACCGGGATGCCGAACGAGCCGTTCAGCAGGCCGAACGGCAGCCGCGCCGGCAGCAGCTGCGGCTCGTCGAACTTGCCGTCGTAGTTCTTCGCGAAGTCGACGGTTCCTTCATTCAGCTCGCTCAACACCAGCTCTGCAAACCTCGACAATCTCGCCTCGGTGTACCGGTAGGCGGCGGCCGAGTCGCCGTCGCGCGAGCCGAAGTTGCCCTGCCCCTCGATGAGCGGATAGCGCATCGAGAACGGCTGCGCCAGGTGCACCATGGCCTCGTAGGTCGAGCTGTCGCCGTGCGGGTGGTACTTGCCGAGCACCTCGCCGACGTAGCGCGCGCACTTGACGAACCCTTGCGCATTGCCCTGGCTCATCGCGAACAGGATGCGCCGCTGCACCGGCTTCAGCCCGTCGGCGATCTCGGGCAAGGCGCGCGCCTTCACCGTCGATACGGCGTATCCCAGGTAGGCCTGCGAGGCGTGGCGCTCGATCGGCGCCGCCTCGTCGCCGTTCTCCGGCACGAACAAATCGAGAGTCCTGTCGTCCATGGTCCTCTACCTGAAGAGATCGAGCTGCTTGTCGGCCATCGCCACTGCCGCTTCGACCGCCTTTTTCGCCTTTTCCAGGTCGTCGGCGCTGCCCGCGCGCCCCGCCGCCTGCCAGCTGTAGCGGCCCCGCTCGGCGAGCGTCACCCGGCCGAGCTTTTTCTTCCCCCCCCAGTACGCGTGGCCCTTGTAGGCCCGCTCCCAGAAAAGCTTCAGCCTCTTCCCTGTTTTAGACATCGGCCTGCACCGTTTTCCAGTGCTCGCGCATCCAGTCGCGCCGGCCTTCGGCCTCGCCCGAGTCCATGAGCAGCTCGAAGGTCTGTCTTACTTTTTTTATGTTCTTCAGGTCAAAAGACATTCGAACCAGACGCCGCGTGTCCGGGTTCATGGTCGTCTCCCAGAGCTGCTCGGGGCTCATCTCGCCCAGCCCCTTGAAGCGCGAGACCTCCCAGCCGCCTTCCTTCACCTTCTCCTTCTTCAGCTGCGCGATCGCCTCGTCCAGCTCCTCCTCGTCCAGGCAATAGATGCGCCGCGCCGCGCCTTTGCCACCCCCACCCTTGCCCTGCGCGGGCACTTCGACCTTGAACAGCGGCGGCTGCGCGACGTAGACGTGGCCGCTCGCCACCAGGCGCGGCGCGTGCATGAAGAAGAAGGTGAGCAGCAGCGCCTGGATGTGGCCGCCGTCGACGTCGGCGTCGGTCATGATGACGAGCTTGCCGTAGCGCAGCCCGGAGAGGTCCGGATCGTCGTCGGGCCCGTGCGGGTCGACGCCGATCGCGGTGGCGATCGCCTGCAGCTCCTTGTTGGCGAGCACGGTGCGCGCGTCCTTGGACATGGTGTTGAGCACCTTGCCGCGCAGCGGCAGCACCGCCTGCGTCTCCTTGTTGCGCGCCTCCTCGGCCGAGCCGCCGGCCGAGTCGCCCTCGACCATGAACAGCTCGTTCCTCGAGGTGTCGTCGGCGGCGCAGTCGACCAGCTTGCCGGGCAGCGTCGCCACGCCGCTCGATTTCTTGCGCTCGAACTTCTTGCCCCGGGACAGGCGCGCGAGCGCCTGCTCGATCGCCAGCTCGACGATCTTGCCGCCCTCCTCGGGGTGCTGGTTGAGCCACAGCTCGAAGGCGTCGCACACGCACAGCTCGAGCAGCCTGCCGGCGTGGCGCGTGGTCAGCTTCTCCTTGGTCTGGCCGTGGAACTGCGTGCGCACGATGCGCGCCGAGAGCGTGAAGCAGGCGCGGCTCCACAGGTCATCCGCAATCAGCTTGATGCCCTTGGGCGCGAGCGCGCGCGTCTCCATGAACGCGGCGAGCGCGTCGAACACGCCGTTGCGGAAGCCGGCCTCGTGCGTGCCGCCCGAGCGCGTCGGGATCAGGTTGACGTGGCTGTCGGCGAAGATCTCGCCCTCGGCCACCCAACCGATCGCCCACGAGGCGCCCTCGCCGGCCTCTATTTCCGAAGTGTTTTGTGCTGCTTTCTCATCGAAAAATTTTTCTCCGGCGAAAAGAGGAGCCACCAGTTCCCGCCCCTGCAGCATGAAGTCGAAGTACTGCGCCATGCCGCGCTCGTACTTCCAGGTCTTCTCGCCCTTTGTCTCTACTCTTAAAACCGTAGTCAGACCCGGAAGCAGATAGGCCTTGGAACGAACGAGGTGCTCGAGCTCGGCGAGCGGGATGTTGGGCGAATCGAAGTACTTCGGGTCCGGCCACAGGCGCACCACGGTGCCGGTCTGCCTGCCCTTGATTTTTTCGCTCTTCAGCTTGCCTTTGACTTCGCCGCCTTCGAAGGCGATGAAGTAGCGATGCCCGTCCCTGTAAACGGTCACCTCGCAGCGCTTCGAGAGCGCATTGGAGACCGCCACGCCGACGCCGTGCAGGCCGCCCGAGATGTGGTAGACGCCCTCGCCCGAGCGCGCGAACTTGCCGCCGGCGTGCAGCATCGTGAAGGCGACCTCGACCGCGGGCCTGCCCTCCCCCTTGTGCAGGTCGACCGGGACGCCGCGCCCCTCGTCGGCGACCTCGACCGAGCCGTCCTTGAAGACGCCGACCGTGATCCGCTTGCCGTGCCCGGCGAGCGCCTCGTCGACCGCGTTGTCGATCGCCTCCTGCACGATGTGCAGCGGGTGGATCGTGTGCGTGTACATGCCGGGCATGCGCCGCACCGGCTCGAGGCCTTTCAGCGCCTCGATCGCCGATGCGTCGTACGCCTGCTGCCTGGCCATGTATTTAGTGCCTCTCGGAGGCAAAAATACTAGCTATTGTAGTCCCCGCCGGATGGACGCACAAAACGCGCGCTTTATATCGCCGCAGCCGCCACCGGCCGGTCGGCGTAGAGATCGGCGGTGCTGCGCAGCGCCTCCAGCCGCGACAGCTGCTCGAACAGGCGCTCGCGCTGCGCGGCGGGGATCGCCTCGCCGATGCAGTCGTCGAATTTCGCCCGCAGCTCGTCCAATCCGATCGGATTGCGCGCGTGGCCCCTGGCGTAGCGCAGCGGGCCGCTCGAGAGCGTGCTGCCGTCGGCGAGGCGCACGGTGACGCTGTCGTGCGGGGCGAAGAACGGCTCGTCGGGGTCGGAGCCCTCGACCGTCGTGATGCGCACCCTGGGCAGCAGCGCCTGCACCGCCTGCGAGCGCACGAACCCGTCGGTCAGCTCGGCGAGCCCGACGCGCCCCGCCACGACCGCGCAGGCGGCGGCGAACTCGGCGCTGAACTTGGCGTGCAGCCCGGTCTGCGGCCGGCTGTGGCGCAGCATCTCGGCCTGCAGTTTTCCGATGCTGAGCTCGATTTCCTCTATTTTCTCCACGGCAATATGGTTCCCGGATCTCAAGGCCAGCAGCCCGTCGATCGAGCGATGCAGCAGATAGCAGACCGGGTAGCGCTTGACGTTGAGCCCCAGGCGCAGGATGTGCCATTCGCGTCCGGCGGCGATCTCGCCGTCCAGGCGCACCCGTCCCCGGGGCGAGAAAGCCTGCAGCAGGCCGCCGCGGTGCTCGAGCGCGTCGCTCGAGGCGGTCATCCCGGCCGCCGCGAGGCGCGCGGCGGTGACGCCGCTCTGCGCCGCCCGCCCGGCCTGGAACGGCTTGGTCATGGAGCCGAAATTCGCCGCCAGCCCGGCCGACATCGAGGCCGCGATGCCGAGTGCGCAGGCGGTGCGCTCGGCATCGAGGCGCGCGAGGCGCGCCGCCGCGGCGGCCGCGGCCACCGCGCCGAACACCGCGGTCGGGTGCCAGCCCTTGCCGTGGTGCGGGTCCTGGTCGCGCGAGCTCAGCTCGGCCCAGGTCTCGTAGCCGGCGACGTAGGCCGCGGCGAGCTCGGCGCCGCCGGCGCCCAGGCGCTCACCCTCGGCGAGCAGCGCCGGCACGAGCACCACGCTCGGGTGCCCGTCGATGCCGACGTCGTCGTAGTCGAGCGCGTGCGCCGCCGTCGCGTTGATCAGCGCCGCGTCTGCGGAACGGGTCTTGCTTTTGCCATAGAGGATTCTTGCTTCCTCGGGACCGGAAAAGCCGAACAACTCACGTACAAGACCCGTAACCGGCTGATCCCGGCCGGCAAACATCACGCCGACGCAGTCGATGAAGCCGCGCTTGGCGGTCTCGAGCGCCTGCTGCGGAATGGCCTTGAATTCGAGCGCGCATGCGAAGCGCGCCAGCCGTTGCGTAAGTCCGCTCATGGTCGTCACCTGCCTTCGAACCTCGGCTTGCGCTTCTCGTTGAACGCCTTGACGCCCTCGCGCCGGTCGGCGGTGTCCACCAGCCGGTTGTAGGCCTCGATCTCGAGGCGGTAGCCGGTCATGAGATCCATCTGCAGCCCGTAATGGATCGATTTCTTCGCCTGCCGCACCGAGAGCGGCGCGTTGCCCGCGATCGCCTGCGCCGTGGCGAGCGCCTCCTCAAGCAGCCGCGGCGGCTCGCAGATGCGGTTCACCAGCCCCCACTCGCGGCCCTCGGCGGCGCTGAACGCACGCGCGCTGAGGATCAATTCCTTCGCGCGCCGCTCGCCCACCGCGCGCGGCAGGGTCTGCGTGCCCATGCCGCCGGGCATGATGCCGAGGCTCGTCTCCGAGAGCGCGAAGCGCGCCCCGGGCACCGCGTAGATGAAATCGCAGCACAGCGCCATCTCCAGCCCGCCGCCGAAGGCGTGGCCGTTCACGGCGGCGATCACCGGCAGGGTGCACTCCGCGAGCGCCATGTAGGCGCGCTCGAAGATCTCGTGCTGCGCGCGCCAGGCCTGGTCCGACATGCCGTCGCGCTCCTTGAGGTCGCCCCCGGCGCAGAACGCGCGCTCGCCCGCGCCGGTGAGCACCACGCAGCGCAGCTCGCCCGGCTCGGCGGCGAGCCGCGTCCACAGCTCGAGCTGCTCGCGGCCCATCTGCGTGTTGAGCGCGTTCAGCACCTGCGGCCGGTTCATGGTCACCACCAGCACGTGCGCGCCGCGCGCCTCCAGGCCGAGCGTGGCGTAGGCCGGAAAGTCCATGGCCGCGATTCTACGGGCCCCGCGCGGGCCCCAGGTAGCGTGCCTGGAACGCGCCGGCGTCGAGCGGCTTCGAGAACAGGTAGCCCTGCGCCTCCTCGCAGCCGCAGGCCTGCAGGTACCTGGCCTGGCGCTCGGTCTCGACGCCCTCGGCGATGGCGCGCATCTGCAGGCTGTGCGCGAGCCCGACCACGGCCGCCGCGATGGCGCAGCTGTCGGGGTCGTCGGGCAGCTCCATGACGAACGAGCGGTCGATCTTCAGCTTGTCGACCGGCAGGCGCTTGAGGTAGGCGAGGCTCGAGTAGCCGGTGCCGAAGTCGTCGATCGAGATGCGCACGCCGAGGCGCGCCAGCTCGGCGAGCGTCGCGCTCACCTGGTCGACGCCGGCGATGATCACACTCTCGGTGACCTCGAGCTCGAGCAGCTTCGCCGGCAGCCCGCTGTCGGCGATCGCGCGCTCGACCACGCCGACGAACCCCGGCTCGCGGAACTGCGGCGCCGAGACATTGACCGCCACGCGCGCGTCGCGCAGCCCGTGCGCGAACCAGCTCGCGCGCGCCGCGCAGGCCTCGCGCAGCACCCACTCGCCGAGCGGCAGGATGAGGCCCGAGTCCTCGGCGATCGGCACGAAGCTCATCGGGCTGAGCGCGCCGCGGCGCGGATGCTGCCAGCGCAGCAGCGCCTCCATGCCGACCAGCTCGCCGTCGCGCAGCCCGTGCTGCGCCTGGTAGGCGAGCGACAGCGCGCCGGACTCCAGCGCCTGGCGCAGCTCGCTCTCGATCTCCAGGCGCTCCGAGGCGCGCCGCGTCATGTCGCCCGAGTGGAAGCGGTAGCAGTCGCGGCCGCCGGACTTGGCGGCGTACATGGCGGTATCGGCGTTCTGCATCAGGACGTCGAAATCGGCGCCGCTCTGCGGGTAGAGCGAGATGCCGATCGAGCAGGTGAGGCGCAGCTCGCGGCCGCCGATCGCAAAGGGCCGGCGCACCGCCTCGATCATGGTGCCGGCGATGCGCGCCGCGTCCTCGGCCTTGACCAGGTCGGGCAGCAGCACCACGAACTCGTCGCCGCCCTGCCGGCCGACCAGGTCGGCGGCGCGCAGCACCCCGAGCAGGCGCGCCGCGCACTGGCGCAGCAGCTGGTCGCCCGCGGTGTGGCCGAGCGAATCGTTGACGTTCTTGAAGCGGTCCAGATCGAGGAACAGCAGCGCCACCAGGCGCCGGTCGCGCTGCGCGCGCGCGATCGCCGCCTCGGCGCGCTCGCGCAAGAGCTTCCGGTTCGGCAGGTCGGTGAGGATGTCGTGCAGCGCGAGGTGGCGGATGCGCTGCTCGGCGAGCTTGCGCTCGGTGATGTCGACGAAGGAGGCGGCGTAGTTGGCGATGCGGCCGCCGCCGTCGCGCACCGCCGACACGGTCATCTGCACCGGGTGCAGCTCGCCGCCCTTGCGCGCGTGCCACATCTCGCCCTCCCAGTAGTCGCGCTCGGTGACCGAATCGAACACGCGCTCGATGAACTCCGGGTCGTGGCGCGTCGACGCGAGGAAGCGCAGGTTGCGGCCCACGGCCTCGCTGCGCGCGTAGCCGGTGAGCCGCTCGAAGGCGGCGTTGACCTCCTGGATGGCGCCCGCGGTGTCGCAGATCATCGCCCCCTGCAGGCTCGATTCGAAGGAGGCGTACACCAGGCGCAGCCTCGCCTCGGCGGCCTGGCGCCGCCGGTGCAGGCGGTAGGCGATGAACAGGACCAGCGCGTAGCCGGTCGCGATCAGGTAGCCGGCCAGGATCAGGGCATCGAGCAGCTCCCTGCCCCCCGGCCCGTCGAAGACGCTCAGCGCGACCAAGGGCGCGATTTTCCGGCGCGGGGTGCCGGCGCGCTAGCCGAGCGTCGGCATGTTGAGGCCGGGCGCGGGAGTGTCCTGATGAGGCCAGCGCGTCGTGATGGCCTTGGTGCGGGTGTAGAACTTGACGCCCTCCATGCCGTGCACGTGCAGGTCGCCGAAGAGCGAGTTTTTCCAGCCGCCGAAGGAGAAGAACGCCACCGGCACCGGGATCGGCACGTTGACGCCGACCATGCCGACCTGCACCTCGCTCTCGAAGCGGCGCGCGGCGCCGCCCGACTCGGTGAACAGGGCGACGCCGTTGGCGTACGGGTTGCGGTTGACGATGGCGATCGCCTCCTCGAGCGAGCCCGCGCGCAGCACCACCAGCACCGGGCCGAAGATCTCGTTCCGGTAGATCTCCATCGCGGGCGTCACGTGATCGAAGAGCGAGGTGCCGAGATAGAAGCCTTCCTTGATCGAGGGATCGCGGCCGTCGACCACCAGTTTCGCTCCCTCGGAAACTCCCTTGTCCACGTAGCTCCTGACCTTGTCGCGATGCTGCCCGGTGATGAGCGGACCCATGTCGACGCCGAGTTTGATCGCATTTGCTTTCTTTTCCAGAAGCTTTACCAGGGGATCGCCTGCGGATCCCACCGCCACCACCGCTGAAACCGCCATGCAGCGCTCGCCGGCCGAGCCGTAGGCGGCGCCGATCAGCGCGTCGGCGGCGAATTCGAGATCCGCGTCCGGCAGCACCACGGCGTGGTTCTTCGCCCCGCCGAGCGCTTGCACCCTTTTCCCGGCCTTGGCACAGGTCTCATAGATGTACCTGGCGATGGGGGTCGAGCCGACAAAGGAAACTGCCGAAACATCCCTATGTAAAAGCAATGCATCGACGGCGACCTTGTCGCCGTGGATGACGTTGAACACGCCGTCGGGCAGGCCGGCCTGCTTGAGCAGCTCGGCCATGCGGATCGAGGCCGAAGGATCCTTTTCCGAGGGCTTGAGCACGAAGGTGTTGCCGCAGGCGAGCGCGACCGGGAACATCCACAGCGGCACCATCACCGGGAAGTTGAACGGCGTGATGCCGGCGCACACGCCCACGGGCTGGCGCCGCGTATGGGTGTCGACGCCGGTGCCGACGTTCTCCGAGTGCTCGCCCTTGAGCAGGTGCGGGATGCCGCAGGCGAACTCGACCACCTCCATGCCGCGCTGCACCGAGCCCGTGGCGTCGGGCAGCGTTTTGCCATGCTCTTCGGTGACGATCGCCGCAAGCTCTTGCTGATGCTTTTTCAGCAAAGACAGGAATTCCTGGAGGATGCGCGCCCGCCGCAGCGGCGGCCAGTCGCGCCACGCGGGCAGCGCCGCGGCGGCGGCCTTGACCGCCTGCTCCACCACTTCCTCGCTGCAGAACGGCACGCGCCTGGCGACGTGCCCGGTTGCCGGGTTGTAGACCTCTCCAAGACGGCCGGCGGGCACCACGGCCCTGCCGTTGATCCAGACGGGAACGGTGTCGAGCTTGAGGTCGGCAGGTTTGTTCATGTGGACGGGCCCAGGTAGGCGGCGGCAGCCGCGTCGGCGGCCAGCGCCGCGAAATTCGGATGGAGGGAAATTCTACCCCGGTCCACGAAGATAAAGCGCTCGCAGACCTCGCCCAGGATCTCGAGGTGGTAGCGCTCGGTCGGGTGCAGGCAGAGGAACACCACGCGCCCCTCGTCCCGCAGGCGGCGGAAGAAATCGAGCATGAAGCCGATGTAGCCGTCCTGGGTGTTGAATTGCGGCTCGTCGAACAGGTGCACCGCCGGGTAGTCGCTGTTTGCCGGCGCGAGCAGGAAATCGGGCCGGCGGCGCGCAAAGCGGCGCACCTGGTAGGACTGATGGTAGTGGATCGCGAGGCGATCCCGCTCGCGCGCCTTCACCCGGTGCACGTCCTGCCCCAGGCACAGCACCCGCCCCGCAGTCGGCGCGTTCGAGCCGGTGATGAGCTCGAACAGCGTGGTCTTGCCGGAGCCGTTCGGCCCCATCACGCCTACGATCGCGGGATGCTCCACCGTAAAGCTCGCCTCCAGGCGGAACGTCTGCCGGAAGCGCCGCCGGTACAGCTTGACCAGGTTTTCGACCGAAAGGATCATCACACGCCGAGCAGCCTGGTTCGCATGGCCGAGTTCTCCAGCAGGCCGCGCGCCGCCCCGTGGTGCACGATGCGGCCCTTGTCCATGACGTAGACGCGGTCGGCGGCAGAGAGCGCGGCGAGCGGGTTCTGCTCGACCAGCAGCACCGCCACCCCTTCGCTCTTCAGACGGCCGATGGTGCGCAGCACATCGTGCACGATCTTCGGCGCGAGGCCCTGGCTCGGCTCGTCGAGCAGCACCAGGCCGGGCGCGCCGACCAGGGCGCGCGAGATCGCGACCATCTGCATTTCGCCACCCGAGAGATCCTCGCACTCCCGCTGCCGCAGATACTCCAGCGCGCTGAACAGCTCGAAGCACTCGCGCTCGCTCCAGGCGCGGAAGCGCGTCGTCTTTTTCGCGATCGACAGGTTGCGCTCGACCGTGAGCGTCGGAAAGATGCGCCGGTCGTCCGGCACCCAGGCGATCCCGGCACGCGCAATCGTGTGGGTTGCGGCTCGGGTGATGTTTTTTCCGTCGAACCGGATTTCGCCTCTCTTAACCTCGGTCAAGTTCAGAATCGAGCGCAACGTCGAGGTCTTGCCCGCGCCGTTCGGGCCGAGCAGGGCGACGACTTCGCCCGCGTCGACCTCGAGCGAGACGCCGAACAGCACCTCGGTTTCGCCGTAGAAGCTGCGGATGTCGCGGACCTCGAGGATCACGCCAGCAATCCCAGGTTCGAGCGCTGCACCCAGGGATTGGCGCGCAGCCGGGCGGGTGCGCCCTGCGCGATCACCTGGCCCCAGTGCATGACGTAGATGTGGTCGGCGAGCCCGAACAGGAACTTCATGTCGTGCTCGATCAGCACGATGGTGAGCGAGCGCTTCAGCCCGGCGATCAGCGCGGCAATGCGCGCCGTGGCCTCGGTGCCGAGGCCGGCGGTCGGCTCGTCGAGGAACAGCAGCCGCGGCCGCGCCGCGAGCGCCACGCCGATCTCCAGCGCACGCCGGTCGCCGTAGGAGAGGTCCTTCGCCCTGACGTCCTCCTTTCCGGCCAGCCCCACCTGGGCGAGAACGTCGCCGGCGCGACCCGCCTCGACCAGGCCGCCCAGCATCGAGAAACCGCGCGCGCGCAATTCCGGGCTCGCGACCAGGACGTTGTCGAGCGCGCTGTAGTCGTCGAACAGGTTCATGACCTGGAAAGAGCGCGAGATGCCCAGGCGCGCGATGCGGCGCGGTGGCAGGCCGGTGATGTCGCGGCCTTCGAAGCGGACGCTGCCGCGATCGGGCGCAAATCGGCCGGTGAGCAGGTTGAAGCAGGTCGTCTTGCCCGCGCCGTTCGGACCCATGATGCCGGTGAGGCGGCCGGCCGCGAAGCGCATCGAGACGTCTTCGAGCACCACATGCGCGCCGAAGCGCTTATGCAGATGGGCGGCTTCGAACATCCGTGAGCAGGCCGGCGAGGCCCTCGGGCTTGAACAGGACGATCAGCATGAACAGCAGCCCGTACCAGAGCAGCCAGGCCTCGGTGTAGGCGCCGAGCAGGTCGCGCGCGAGGAAGAACAGCACCGCGCCCAGCACCGGTCCCCAGAACGAGACCAGGCCCCCGCCCACCAGCGTCATCATCACCACGAATCCCGACTGGTGCAGGCTCATGACGTTGGGGTAGGCCGATTGCTGCGCCAGCGCGAGCAGGCCGCCGGCGGCGCCGGCAATCAGCGCCGAGAGCGTGAACGCGAGCCACTTGTAGAGCCAGACGTTGTAGCCGACGAAGCGCGCCCGCGTCTCGTTCTGCCTGATCGCGCTCAGCACCCGGCCGAACGGCGAGTGCACCAGCCGCCACAGCAGCAGGACGACGACCACGAACACGGCGAAGCAGAAGAAGTACAGGCTCTCCAGCGCCTCCAGCGGGTAGCCGAGCACGGACCCGCGCTTGATGTTGAGCAATCCGTCCTCGCCGCGCGTCACGCTGTGCCACTTGACGGCGACGAACCAGAAGATCTGGCCGAAAGCGATGGTGAGCAGCGCGTAGTAGATGCCGCGGCGGTGGGAAATGAAGGCGGCGACCAGCGCGCCCGCGATGCCGCCCGCGAGGACGGCGAACAGCAGCCCGCCCCCCAGGCCGAGTCCCCAATGCAGCTGCGTCAGCCCGAACGCGTACGCGCCGACGCCGAAGTAGGCGCCGTGGCCGAACGAGGGCAGGCCGGCATGGCCCAGCAACAGGTTGAAGCCGAGCGCATAGACGATCCAGATCATCACCTCGACGCCGAGGTACGGATACAGGCCTACGCCCTTGATCCAGAAGGGCAGCGTCGCGAACAGCACGAAGGTCGCGAGCATTGGCGCCGGCGCGAGCGGCAGCCGGGTGCGGGGCGCAGGAGGGGGTGCTTGCAACATTTGTTCTATTGCTCTATTGTTCTAGAAAATCCATTCTAATGTCAATGCCGGCCGCACGCAGCTTCGAGCAGCTCAAGGGCGATCTGTCGCGCGCCTATCCGGGCCTTTCGCCGCAGCTGCAGAGCATCGCCACGTTCGCACTCGAGCATCCGCAGGACATGGCGCTCGACACGGTGGCGCGGCTCGCCAAGGGCGTCGGCGTGCAGCCCTCCGCCATGGTGCGCTTCGCGCAGGCGCTTGGCTACGGCGGCTTCTCCGAGCTGCAGCGCGTGTTCCGCACGCGCCTGCTCGAGCGCTCGAACCACTCGCCCCGGCTGCGCAACTACCGCGAGCGGATCGAGGCCTTCCGCGCCGGGCACGCGCGCTCGGGACCCGGCGGCGTGCTCGACCAGTTCGTCGCCGACGGCATCGCCTCGCTGGAGCAGCTGCATGAGCATGTCGCCCAGGCCGATCTCGCCGAGGCGGTCAGGGAGCTCGCCGCCGCGCGCACCATCTACGTGCTCGGCCACCGGCGCTCCTTCCCGGTCGCCTATTACCTGTCGTATGCGCTGACCCAGCTCGAGCTGAACGCGCCGCTGCTCGACTCGGTGGGCGGCATGCTGCGCGAGCCGGCGCGCCTGATCGGCGCGAAGGACGCGCTGCTGGTGGTCTCGTTCAAGAAATACACCCCGGAGGTGGTCGAGGTCGCGAAGGAATGCCACGCGCGCAAGGTGCCGGTGATCGCGATTACCGACAATGCGCTCTCGCCTCTGGCGCGCGTCGCCAAGGTCTGTTTTCAGATCGAGGAGCGGACCTCCAACCCGTTCCGCATGCTGGTGGCGCCGATCTGCCTGGCGCAGGCGCTGGTGGTGGCCCTGGGAGAGCAGCTTGACTGAGCGCCGGCTCGACCTGATCTGCATGGGCCGCGCTGCGGTCGACCTGTACGGCGAGCAGATCGGCGCGCGGCTCGAGGACCAGGCGAGCTTTGCCAAGTACCTCGGCGGCAGCCCGGCCAATACCGGGGTTGCGGCAAGCCGCCTCGGGCTGAAGGTGGCGGCGCTGACGCGGGTCGGCGACGAGCACAACGGCCGCTTCGTGCGCGAAACGCTGGCCGCCGAGGGCGTGGACGTCTCGCACGTGAGGACCGACCCGGACAGGCTGACGGCGCTGGTGTTCCTCGCGATCCGCGACCGCGCCACCTTCCCCCTCGTCTTCTACCGTCACGACTGCGCCGACATGGCGATCGCGCCGGAGGATTTCGACGCGGCGTTCATCGGGTCGGCCAGGGCCTTGCTCGTTTCCGGTACGCATTTTTCCCGTGAGCAGATTTCGAAAACATGCTTTGCAGCAATAGCGGCGGCAAAAAAACAGAACGTCAAGGTCGTTTTCGACATCGACTTCCGGCCGGTGCTGTGGGGGCTCGCGCCGCCCGGGCGCGGCGAAGACCGGTTCGTGAAATCGAAAGACGTCACGGCAAGGATGCAGCAGGTCATCCCGCTCGCCGAGCTGGTGATCGGCACGGAGGAGGAGTTCCACATCGCCGCAGGCACCGAGGATACCGGCGCGGCGCTCGCCCGGCTGCAGCAGCTCGGCCGCGCGGTCCTGGTGGTGAAGCGCGGAGCGCTGGGATGCAGCGTCGCCGACGGCCCCCGCTTGATCGACGCGCCCGGCTTTGCGGTCGAGGTCTACAACATCCTCGGCGCCGGCGACGGCTTTGCCGGCGGTTTTCTTTCCGGCTGGCTGCGCGCTCGCCCGCTCGAGGAGTGCGCGCGCTTCGCCAACGCCTGCGGCGCCCTGGTGGTCTCGCGCCACGGCTGCGCGCCGGCAATGCCCTCGAAGGAGGAGCTCGAGCTCTTCCTTTCGCGCGACGACTGGCCCTTCCGCCTGCGTGAATCCGCGCTTTTGAATGATATTCATCGAAGAACGGCGAATCGCAAACCGTGGCCCGAGGTGATGGCGCTCGCCTTCGACCATCGCAAGCAGCTGGAAAAGCTCGGTGCGCCGGAGCGCATCCGCGCCTTCAAGCGCCTGGTGGCGCAGGGCGCGCGGCGCGGCGCCGCGGGCACCCCCGGCGCGGGCGCCATCGTCGACGAGCGCTACGGCGAGGAGGCGCTGTTCGAGCTGAACGGCACCGGCATGTGGCTGGCGCGGCCGGTCGAGCTGCCCGGCAGCGCGCCGCTCGAGTTCGAGGCCGGCGCCAACGTCGGCCTGGCGCTGCGCGGATGGCCCCGGGAGCACGTGGTGAAGTGTCTTTGCTCTTTTTCTTCTGAAGATATTCCCAAATTAAAAATGCTGTGCGAGGCCTGCGTAGAGACCGGCCACGAGCTGCTGCTCGAGATCATCGCCGGCGACCTTCCCGGGGCGCTGCGGCAGATCTACGCCGCGGGCATCAAGCCGGACTGGTGGAAGCTCGCGCCGCCTTCCTCCGACGCCGCCTGGATGGAGCTCGGCGCGCTGATCCGCAAGCACGACCCGCATTGCCGCGGCGTGCTGCTGCTCGGCATGGAGGCAAGCGACGAAGAGCTGGAGCGCAGCTTCTCGCTCGCCGCGCGCCACCCGCTGTGCAAGGGATTCGCCGTGGGGCGCTCGATCTTCATGGACGCGGCGCGGCGCTGGTTCAGGGGAGAGTGCAGCGATGCCGACGTGGTGGCCGAAGTGTCGGCGAACTACGCAAGGCTGATCGGAACCTGGAAGACCGCGAGGACGACATGCAACGAATCGGTTTCATAGGCATCGGCATGATGGGCCACGGTATGGCCAGGAACTTGCTCGCCAAGGGGCATCCGCTGGCATTCCTGGTGCACCGCAATCGCTCCAATATCGAGGACCTGATCGCCGGCGGCGCGCAGGAGCTGAAAACGCCCGCGCAAGTCATTGCCGCCTCGGACGTCGTCATCCTTTGCGTCACCGGCACTCCGCAGGTCGAAGCCAACGTGTACGGGGCGGACGGGCTGCTCTCGGCCTGTCGAAAGGGCCAGATCGTGATCGACTGCTCGACCGCAATCCCGGAGTCCACCGACCGCATCCGCGCCGACTTCGGCCGAAAAGGGGTGCGCTTTGTCGATGCGCCGCTCGCGCGCACGCCGGTGCAAGCCGAGCAAGGCAAGCTCAATTGCATGGTCGGCGCCGATGAAGGCGCGCTGGCCGAGATCCGCCCGGTGCTGGAGAAGTTCTGCGAGAACATCTTCCACGTCGGCGGCCCGGG
>JACOVA010000046.1 GCA_016177575.1 Betaproteobacteria bacterium | reverse complement strand
GTGCGCGAATGCGGTGCGCAGATGGCGCGCGTCAGCCGAAAGCCCGGCCGGCAGCGGGCCGTGCGCGAGCAGCCAGGCGCGCTCGCGCGGCAGGCGCGGCGCGATCTCGCCCGAATTCGCGACCGGCACGATTTCCGTGCCCGATGGCAGGTTCAAAGAAGGCCAGTAACGCGCTCCGTGGCGCACGAACAGCGTCGTGGGCACATCGAGCCGCTGCAGCGCGCGCGAGAGGAACGCGGTGAAGATCTCGCCGCCGCCCAGCTGCGCTTGCAGGTTGATCTGCCAGGCTCGCATGGCGCGCGCGCCGCTCACGAGGTGAGCGAGCGCAGTCGCGCTCTCAGCCAGCGGCCGGCGATCTTCTTTTTCTGCCGCGCATCGAAAGCGTGGCGCCAGAGCAGCCCGAAGAACTGCTCCTCGCAGAGCCGGCGGTAGTACGCGCGCCTCGCGGCCTGCTCCGGGTGTCGCTCGATGAGATGCATGACCGAGAGCGCGCCATCGACGAGCTGCCAGCCGAGGCGCTTCGCCAGGTCGGCGGCGTCGACCTCGTTCTGCACGATCGCCGCGAGCTGCCGCGCGTTGTAGATCGTGGACGGGATCATGCGGTCCATCTGGCGAGCGAGCTCCCCGGGCGAGGGGCGCCGCACCGGCAGCCGGTAGTAGTAGCACGGCTCGGGATCGAACTGCACCCGCTGCGCGCGCAGCAGCGCGCGGGTGGTCCAGAGCACGTCCTCGTGGATCAGGTGCGGCACGAAGCACAAGCGGTTGGTCTCGACGAATTCGCGCCGGTACAGGTGCAGCCACACCATGTGCGGCAGAAAGCGCGCCTCGAGCCGCGCGCGCAGCCAGTCGGCGCCGCTGACCACCTGCGTCGCGCTCGCATCGCGCAGGATCGGCCGGTCGGGCTCGCGCCCCTCGTAGTGGTACAGGCCGTTGCCCAGCAGCATGTCCACGCGGCCCTGCTCGGCCCCGGCAAGCCAGCGCGCGTAGGTGGCGGGCGCGACAAAATCATCGGCGTCCGCGAACGCGAGCCATTCGCCGCGCGCCTCGCGCATGCCGGTGTTGCGCGCCTCGGACAGCCCGCCGTTTTCCTGCCGCACCACGCGCAGACCGGGCATTTCACCTGAATATTTCTTCAGGATCGCGGGCGATCCATCCGTCGAGCCGTCGTCGACGGCGATGATCTCGAATTCGCCCGCCGGCAGGGTCTGCGCCGCGACGCTGCGGAGAAAGTCCGGCAGCAGGTGCTCACCGTTGTAGACCGGCACCACCAGCGACAGCCTCGGCGCCCGGCTCAGCATGCCAGGCGGTGCTTCTCGAGCCAGAGCAGCAGCACGACGAAAGTGTAGGCGAGCCGGCGCGAGCCGCGGCCGCGCAGGGCGGAGGCCCAGAGCGAGCGCACCGCCTGCGCGTGCAGGAAGGGCGCAAGCGACTCGCAGCGCGCGAGCGCGGCCTCGGCCGCCGCGCGCCACGGCCCGGCGAACAGTTCGCGCAGCGGCACCGAAAACCCGTGCTTTTCCCGCTGCCACGCCGCCTCCGGCAGGTGCCGCGCCGCAAGCTCGCGCAGGATCGCCTTGCCGCCGCCGCGGTCGAAATGCGCGCCCGCCGGCAAGCCGAGCACGGCCTCGAGCACCGGGTTGCCGAGCATCGGCACGCGCGCCTCCAGGCCATGCGCCATGCTGGCGCGGTCCGCCTTGGCGAGGCAGTTCTCCGAGAGGTAGGTCCACAGGTCGGCGCGCATCAGGCTCGCCGTGTCCATGCCGTCGGCGAGCGAGCGCCACAACGCGAGCGTGCGCTCGGGCCGCGCGCGCGCCAGCGCCTCGGGCGCGAGATAGCGGCCCATGCTCTTGCGCCCGCGCTTCCAGGGCCCGAGCTCCGCGCGCCGGTAATGGAGCAGCTCCTCGCCGTGCAGCGTGCGGCGCATGAGCGCACCCGGCAGGACACCGGCCTCCACCAGGCGCCGCGCCGTGCGCTGGCCCGCGCGCGCGGGATGGTCCGCGGCCTGGTCGGCGAAGCGCGCGTAGCCGCCGAACAGCTCGTCGCCGCCGTCGCCGCTGATCGCCACGGTGACGTGCTTGCGCGTCAGCGCCGAGAGCGCACTCGTCATGACGTAGGCCGGGTCGGCGAGCGGCTGGTCGAGCGCCTGGATCGCGCTCGAGAACGCCGCGCCGTCGATCGCCGGCGCTTCGAGCACGTGATGCCGGCAGCCGTGCGCCTGCGCGATGAGCTGCGCGTAGGGCGTCTCGTCGAATTCGGCCTGCGCGAAAGCCATGGTGAAGGTCTCGGGCGGCCGCCCGGCGGCCTCGGCCATGTAATGCACCATGAGGCCGGAGTCGATCCCGCCCGAGAGGAAAGCGCCGAGCGGCACGTCGGCGACCAGCTGGCGGCGCACGCTCTCGCGCAGCGCGCCATCCACCTGCCGGACGATGTCCTCGCGCGCCGGGGCCCGCGGCGCGGGTTGCGGAATCTCCCAGTAGCGGCTCAGCTCGGCCTGCCGCCCCTGGCGCCAGCGCAGCCGGCAGGCGGGCGGCAGCTGGCGCACTTCGGCGAGAAACGAGTGCGGCGCAAGGCACACCTGGAACGCCAGGTAGTCGCGCAACGCTTCGTAGTCGATTGCGAGCGGAAAGCCGCGCAAGACGAAAAAGGGCGCCAGTGTAGAGGCGAACGCGAGCCCGTCGCGCGCGGCATAGAAGAACGGCTTCACGCCGAGGCGATCGCGCGCCGCGAACAGCGCGCGCTCGTGCGTGTCCCAGACCGCGAACGCGAACATGCCGTCGAGCCGCGCCGGCAGCGCGTCGCCCCACGCGGCGTAGCCGTGCAGCAGGACCTCGGTATCCGAGCGCGTGGCGAAGGCGTGGCCGAGCGCTTCGAGCTCGGCGCGCAGCTCGCGGAAGTTGTAGATCTCGCCGTTATGCACCAGCACGTAGCGCCCGTCGGCGGAGCGCATCGGCTGGCCGCCGCCCTCCAGGTCGATGATGCGCAGGCGCGTGGTGCCGAGGCACGCCTCGCTTTCGGTGAACAGCTGCTGCTCGTCCGGGCCCCGGGTGACGATGGCGGCGAGCGCCGCGCGCGCGTCCTGCTGCCACGGCGTGCCGATCAGGCCGAGGATGCCGCACATGGCCTAGGCGCGCTCCGCCGCCAGGCGCTCGTAGGCCGCCAGCACCGGCGCCTTGGCGAAACGCTGCAGGTCCACGCGCGAGGTGCAGGGACGATGCTCGAGCGCGCGCTCGATCGCGGCGGCAAGCGCCACGCCATCGCCCGTGGGCACCAGGCAGTCCGGCAGCGCCGCGCCGAGGATCTCGCGCGGACCCGAGGGGCAGTCGGTGCTCACGACCGGCACGCCGAGCGCGAGCGCCTCAATGATCACGTTGGGCAGCCCTTCATGATCCGAACAAAGCACGAGCAGCTCGGCGGAGGCAATCCACGGATAGGGATTCTGCTGGAATCCCGCCACCTGCACCCGGCCCTCGAGGCCGCGCTCGCGGATCATGCGCTCGAGCGCCGGGTCCGCGTCGGCGAGCAGCACCAGCCGGCGCGGCGCGCGCAGCCGCGCAAAGGCATCGAGCAGCAGGTCGTGGCGCTTCTGGGCCGAGAAGCGCCCTGCGTGCAGCAGGTACGGGCGCTGCGGCAGCTCGGCCGGCGCGCTTGCCATTTGCCGGATGGCGGAAAAATCGAATGGATTGGGAATGACCTCGATTCGGGACGGCACAACGCCAGCGCCCCTGCTCAAGTCTTCGGCCACGCCCTGCGACACGGCAATCAGCCTTCCGCCGGAATACATTTTCCGGTAGCGCGCGATCCGCCTCGCGGCGGTCGAAGGATCGCGCGCGGCGAGCCGGGCGACCTCAGCCGAGAGCGTGTTGGCGATGCGGCACCAGTGCGCCGGCGCGCGCGCAAGCAGCGCGACCTCGTCGGCATACGGCAGCGTGGAGACCAGCAGGCTGAAGCGCTCCTCGCCCTCGAGCCGCTCGAGCAGGCGCGCCAGGCGGCGCGCGGCGAGCCGTTTGCCGAGCCAGCCCTTGCTCGCTTCGCGCCCCTCGCGCGTGAGCGCATGCAGGCCGATGGCCGCGGGAACGGCGTGCGCCGCCACGTGCTCGAGCAGGATCACCTCGACCCGGTGGCCGCGCGCGGCGAGGCCCGCGGCGGTGTTGAGCACCGCTTTCTCCGCTCCGCCTCCCGCGAGGTTGGTGACGATGAAGCCGATCCTCATGGCGCGGGCGGATGCTCGCGCAGCGCGCGCTCCACCGCGGCAAATACGGTGTCCACGGTGATCTCGCCCATCGGCGTTTCCATGGCGCAAGGGTGCGCGCGCGGATGATCGACCGGATAGAAGCAGGGATGCTCGAGCGCGCCGAGCAGGCGGCTGGGCGAATAGCAGTGATACAGGGCGACCAGGGGGATGTCGAAGCAGCTCATCATGTGAGTCGGCCCCGTATCGACGCCCACGTAGAGGTGGCTGCGGCTCATCACCGCCGCGGTCTGGCGCAGGCTGAGCCTGCCCGCGAACACCGTGCACGCCGTGCCGAGCGGCGCCGCGAGCGCTCGGGCGCGCTCGCGGTCCCCGCTGCCGCCGAAGACGAGAAAGTGCGCGCCCGGCCAGCGCGCGCGCATGCGCTGCGCCAGTTGCGCGAAATGGCCGGCCGGCCAGTCGCGGTAGGCCTTGGTGGGAAAGCTCGCGACCTGCAGCCCGATGCGCGGGCCTTGCGCGGGGATTTGTGCCTGTGCCCAGCCGATCTCTGCCTGGGTTGTCTGATAGCAAAGTCGATATCCCGCGTGAGGAATGCCCAGCGCGTCGGTGAGCCGCAGCGCGAGATGCACCGAGTGCGCCGCCTGGAACGCGGGCGGCTCGACCACCCGATACAGCTGCCGGTTGAGGCGCTCGTCGGCCTGGCGAAAGGCGACGACCCGATGCGCGACGCGCAGCGCGTAGGCGAGGAGCGGCGCGTCGTACCCGTAGACGACGGCGAGATCGTAGGCTTTGCCGGAGAGCCGGCCGCGAAAGCGCGCGCTCACCTTGGAAACGCCAGCGGCCCTCGCGAGCCAGGGCAGATGGGCGAGCACTTCGATGCGCTTGGGATGCCCGAGGGCCGTGATCTCGGCCGCGGGATAGGCGGCCGCGAGCGCGCGCAGCGCGGGCGTGGCGAGCAGCGTATCGCCGATGCGGCAGACGTTGATGACGAGTATCTTGCCCGGCGGCGCACCGGGCGACCGCTCAGGCAAGGTCGCTCCGGCAGAACGTGTAATTGCGTCCCTCCACGTGCGCGAGCCGGAAGCCCGCAGCGCGAACGGCCTCGACGAGGCGCTCGGTCTGCGCCAGATCGTGCGCGGTGACGCCGTGGTGGAACTCGACCAGCAGCTGCCGGCACCTGCCGAGCAGGCCGCGCTCGGCGAGGTCGGCGAGCACCGCGTACTCGGCGCCCTCGATGTCGAGCTTGAGGACGTCGCAGTCCTCGCGCCCCGCGCCCGCGAGCACTTCCTCGAGGTCGGTGCTCGTCACCTGCCGCGAGCGGCCGCCCGCCACGTACTCATGGCTCGCGAGCAGGCTGCCGGACACGCCGTCCGCGCCCTTGGGCAGTGCCTCCTTGGGGCGCGGCAGGTGGAATTCGAGCGTCGCCCCGGCACGGGTCCAGAAGGCGCGGTCGCGCAGCTGCATCCCCGGCGGACAGTGCTGCCTGCACCACGCGAGGCTCGCCGGGTTCGGATCGATGCCGATCACCGTGCCGCCGAAGCGCGAGACGAAGGAAGCGTCGAAGCTGATATCCTGCCCGAGGCCGCAATCGACGAGCAGCGGATCGGCGCGCACGAGGTTCCGGTCGAGCCACCAGCCGCCGTAGCGCGTGCCGAGCCGGACATAGCCCGCGGGCAGGCGCCATTCGCGCCAGCGGCGCCCGAGGCTGCGCTTGAGCCGCTCCCAATGTCTTGAGCGCGCCGGTATCATCTCCCGCTTCGCCATGAATCTCGTCACGCCCGCGGCGTGGTGTGCCGCATTGTTCCTCGCGGCGACACTATTTTCGCACACGGTCGCGCTGCGCCTGCTGCTGCTCTTCGCCGGCATCGCGCTCGTCATCGCCGCGGCGCTGCGCGCGCGGCTGCGCGGTGCCGAGCCGGGCATCGTGTTCGCGCCGCCGCTGCTCCTGCCGTTCGCGCTCTGGGCCGCGTGGGCGGCGCTGTCGACGCTGTGGACGCTCGATCCCGCGATCACGCGCAAGGAGCTGCAGAACGAGATCGGCTACGCGTTCCTCGCCTACTGGCTGTGCTTCGCGGGCGCGCAGGCGGCGGGCTCCGCGCGCGTCCTACTCGGGATCGTAGGGCTCGGTGCGTTGGCGGTCTGCGCGCTCGCGCTGTACGCCGTCTGGCTCGCTCTGTCCGGCACGCTCGGCTCTCTCTACGGCGGGCCGGGCGCGTTCGCGAGCACCTTGCTGATCCTCTTTCCATCCACGCTCATGCTTGCCTGGTACGCGATGAGGAAGAATTGGCACCGCGCCCTCGTCGGGCTCGCCGTTGCCTTGCTCGCAATCTATGCGCTCGCCGGCTACGCAGTGCAGAGCCGCATCCTCTGGGTCGCGCTCGCGGCGCAGATCGTGCTGTTCACGCTGTTGCTGTTGCGGCGGCCGCCTGCATCGTCCGTGTCCGGTCGGCGCGCGAAGCTGCTCGTCGTGTCGCTCGCATCGCTTGCGGTCGCGGGCGCTATCGCGATGGAGATCAGGGTGCATGGCGAGCGCGTGGCTGCGGCGCCCGGCGAAGCGAGCCGGGACGTGCGCATCGCGCTCTGGCAATCCGTCCTCGGCCGCATCGCCGAGCGTCCGCTCATGGGATCCGGATTCGGCCGCGGCATGGCGCGGCACGAGCTGCGCGAGGAATTGGCGAACCGGTTCGTCTGGCACTCGCACAACCAGTTTCTCGACACCGCGCTGCAGCTCGGTTGGACGGGGCTCGCGCTGCTCGTGCTGTTACTTGGCTGGACGATCTGGCTCGGCTGGAAGGTGGCGCGCTCGGCTGATGATCTGGCCTTCGCCTGCGGCGCGGCGCTCGTCGCCGTGGTTGTCGGAATGACGATCCGCAACATGACGGATGTGCTCTGGGTGCGCCAGAGCGCGCTGCTCTACTGGGGCGTGGTGGGGGTGCTGCTCGCCTGGGGCACGCGCGCCGCCGCCGGCGCGAGCGGGCCGGCGCGGTGAAGATCCTCGTCATCCGGCGCGACAACATCGGCGACCTGGTGTGCACCACGCCGCTGCTGGCGGCGCTGCGGCGGCGTCATCCCGAGGCCTGGATCGGCGTGCTCGCGAACAGCTACAACGCGCCGGTCCTCGAGCGCAATCCCGACGTGAGCGCCGTCATCAGCTATCAGAAGCTCAAGCACCTCGAGCCTGGCGAATCGGCGCTCGCCGCGCTCGGGCGGCGCCTCGCGGCTTTCTGGCAGCTGCGCCAGATGAAGCTCGACTTCGTCGTGCTGGCGACGCCCGGTGCGCCGACGCGCGGCCTGCGGCTCGCACGCTGGCTGAAGCCCGCAAAGATCGTGCGTTTCGACGACAGCCGTGTGCGCGCCGCCACGCTCGGAGCGCGGCACGAGGTCGAATTGGTTTTCTCGCTGGCGAAGGCCTTCGACGTCCAGGGTGCGGTGCCAGGGCTGGTCCTGGTGCCCGATCCGCGCGAGCTGGAGAGGGCGCGCGCCCTGCTCGCGTCGCGCCCGGGCCGCAGAATCGCCGTCCACATCAGCGCGCGGCGGCGCGCGCAGCGCTGGCCGGCGCAGCGTTTCGCCGAGCTGATCGGCGCCCTGCACGCGCAGCACGGCGCGCTCGCCGTGCTGCTGTGGTCGCCGGGGCCGCCCGAGCATGCACGGCATCCCGGCGACGACGACAAGGCGGCCGAAGTCCTGCGCGCAGCCGGCGCCGGCGCGGCCGTGATTCCGTATCCGACCGCCAGGCTCGCCGAGCTGATCGGCGCGCTCGCGGCCTGCGACGAAGTGATCTGCAGCGACGGCGGCGCGATGCACCTCGCGGCCGCGCTCGGCAAGCCGGTCGTGGCGCTGTTCGGCGATGCGCCGGCCGAGCGCTGGCGGCCCTGGGGGACGCGCCACCGCATCGTCCGGCCGCCCTCGCGCGACCTCGCCGACCTGCCGGTCGAAACGGTGCTGGCGGCCTACCGCGAGCTGACCGCCGGCGACTGAGCGCCGGCCACCGCGGCATAGAGCGCCTCCATGCGGTCGAGCATGCGCTCGTAGGAGTAGCCCTCCACGCAGTGCTTGCGCGCCGCCTGGCCAAGCTCGCGGCGCAGTCCCTCGTCCCCCGCCAGCCGCTCGATCGCCGCGGCGAGCGCCGCCGGGTCGCGCGGCGGCACCACGAGCGCGGTGCGCTCGTGCTCGGCAAGCTCGGGGATTCCGCCCACCGGCGTGCTGACGCAGGCGAGCTCGACCAGCATCGCCTGCGCCAGCGCCTGCGGCACGCCCTCGTTGGCGTAGGAAGGCAGCGCGAAGATGTCGAGTGCGCGCAGCCAGGGCAGCACGTCGGCCTGGTCGCCCTGCATGTGAACCCGGCCCTGCAGGCCGAGCCTGGCGATGGCCGCCTCCAGCACCGCGCGCTGCGGCCCGTCGCCGACGATCACCAGCTCGATGCCCTGCGGCAGCCGCGCCATCGCCTCGAGCAGGTCGAGGTGGCCCTTCCAGCTGCGCAGCGTCGCCACGATGCCGACCAGGATGCCGCTCTGCGGCAGGCCGAAGCGCGCGCGCGCCGCCTTGCGCTCGCCGGGGCGGAAGCGGCCGGCCTCGATGCCGGTGGGGACCGACTCGATGCGGGCAGCGTCGTAGCGGTTCTCGGCCACCAGCTGGCGCTTGAGCGCTTCGCCGGTCGTCACCACGCGCGCGGCGGCGCGCATGTAGAGCCAGCGCGAGAGCGGGCCGCGCGACACCGCAGCGGAGATGTGGCGCATGCGCACGATCGGGCACGGCCGCCCGAGCGCGGCGAGCGCGAGCGCGGCGAGCCAGGAATCGGTCGAGCTGTGCGAGCAAAGCACGTCGCAGCGGTTGGCGCGCAGCCAGCCCATGAGCGCGCGCAGCGCGTGCAGGCGCTTGCTGCCGATCGGCAGCGCGACCGCCGGCACGCCCCAGTGCGGCGCCTCGGCCTGGATGCGCGCCTGCGGCGCGCACAGCAGCGTCACCGCATGGCCGCGCCGCATCAGCCCCTGCGACTCGGCGAGGGTGCGGATCTCCTGCCCGCCCCAGCCGAGCGAGGACTCGGTGTGGACGATGCGCAGCGCCTTCATGCGCTCGCGCGCTCGGTCGCGAACTGGATCCGGTAGAGCTTGGCGTAAACGCCGCCAAGCGCGAGCAGCTCCGCATGCGTTCCGCTCTCCACGATGCGGCCGCGCTCGAGCACCACGATGCGCGTGGCGCGCTCGATGGTCGAGAGGCGGTGCGCGATCACCACCGTGGTGCGGCCGCGCATGAGCGTGTCGAGCGCATCCTGCACCAGGCGCTCCGACTCCGAGTCGAGCGCCGAGGTGGCTTCGTCGAGGATGAGCACCGGCGCGTTCTTCAGCAGCGCGCGCGCGATCGCGAGGCGCTGGCGCTGGCCGCCCGAGAGCCGCATGCCGTTCTCGCCGATCAGCGTCGCCATGCCCTCGGGCGTCTCGCGGATGAACTCGATCGCGTGCGCCGCCTCGGCCGCGGCCACGAGGTCGCGCTCGCTCGCCGAGCCCATGCGCCCGTAGGCGATGTTGGCGCGGATGCTGTCGTTGAAAAGCACCACGTCCTGCGACACCAGCGCGAGGTTGGCGCGCAGGCTCTCCAGGCCGAGCGCCTGCAGGTCGTGGCCGTCGAGCAGGATGCGGCCGGCGTCGGGCGCATAGAAGCGCGGCAGCAGGTTGACGAGCGTGGTCTTGCCGCCGCCGGAGCCGCCGACCAGCGCCACCGTCTCGCCGGGCCGGATGGCGAGACTGAGGCCGCGCAGCGCCGGCTCGCTGCGCCCCGGATAGGTGAAGCTCACGTTCTCGAACTCGATCTCGCCCCGGGCGCGCGCGATCACGACCGATCCCGGATCATCCTCGATCGGCGTGTCGATCAGCCCGAACACGCTTTCCGCCGCCGCCAGGCCGCGCTGCAGCGGGGCGTTGATCTCGGTCAGGTGCCGCAGCGGCGCGAGCAGCATCAGCATCGCGGTGACGAAGGAAGCGAACTCGCCCACCGTGGTGCGCGTGGCGAGCGATTCCTCCATCGCCAGGTAGACGATGATGGCAAGCGCGCACGCGGCCAGGATGTGGGTGACCGGCGTGGTGAGCGCCGCCGGAACGGTCTGGCGCATGTTGAAGCCGCGCAGGCGCTGGTTGGCGCGCTCGAAGCGCCGCATTTCGTACTCCTGCCCGCCGAACACCTTGACCACCTTGTGGCACTCGATCGTCTCCTCGAGCACGTGCACCAGGTCGCCCATGGCGGTCTGCGCCTCGCGCGCCATGGTGCGCAGGCGCCGCGACAGCAGCCGCACGAACAGCGCGATCGGCGGGCCGATGGCGAGCGCGATCAGCGTCAGCTTCCAGTTGAGGTAGAACAGCCAGGCGAACAGACCGACGACCGCGATCGAGTCCCTCACCGCGACCGTGAGCACCGTGGTCGCGGCGGCGGTCACGCCGCTCACGTCGTAGGCGACCTTGGAGAGCACGGCGCCCGAGCTGTGGTCGTCGAAGAACCTGGCCGGAAAGCGCACCAGGCGCGCGAACATCGCCGCGCGCAGGTCGAGCACGACGCGGTTCGCCACCCAGGCGAGGAAGTACGACGAGCTGAAGGTGAGGATGCCGCGCAGCAGGAAAATGCCCACCAGCGCGGCCGCAAACACGAGCGGCGGCGCGAGCGGCGCCTTGGTCGCGCCGAAGCCGCCGTCGAGCAGCGGCTTCATGAGCGCCGGGAACAGCGGCTCGGTCGCCGCTGCCGCCACCAGGCCGAGCACCGCCAGGCCGAACGCCCGCGCATAGGGGCGCACGTAGCTCAGCAGCCTCAGGTACAGCCGGTGGTCGCGCGTCGCGCTCATAGCAGGGTCGCGTAGAGATCGGTCAGCTTGCGGGCCATGTCTTCGATTCCGTAGCGTTCCGCCGTGGCGCGCGCCGCCGCGGCCATGCGCTCCGCGGCGGCGGCGCGCGCCGCCTCGCGCATCAGCTGCGCCAGCCCGGCGACGTCCTCCGGGTCGCACACCCAGCCGCTCTCGCCGTGCCGCACCACCTCCGCCGCGCCGCTGCGCCGCCCGACGATCACCGGCAGCCCCATGGCGAGCGCCTCGAGCGCGGCGCCCGGAAAAGGGTCGTAGCGCGTCGGAAGGATAAAGCAATCCGCCGCCGCGTAGAGCGGCCGCACATCGTCGCGCGCGCCGAGCAGGCGCGCCCGCTCGCCCAGCCCCGCGGCGCGCGCCTGCGCGCGGTAGCGCTCCGCATCGCGATCGCGCCCGGCGGCGAGCAGGCGAAAGCGCGCCTCGCCGCACTGCGCGAGCGCGCCGATCGCGGCGTCGAGCCCCTTGCGCGCGAATCCCGAGCCTACGTAGGCGAAGGCGAACTCGCCCTCGGCCACGCCCAGCTCGGCGCGCGCCGCGGCGCGCAGCGCGGCGCGCCGGCGCGGGTGGAAATGCTCGAGGTCGACGCCGTTGTGGATCACGTGCAGCTTGCGCAGCTCGACGCGGAAGCAGCGCAGAATGTCCTCGCGCACCATGCTCGAGTTGCAGATCACGGCCCGCAACCGCGGATGCTCAAACATGCCGCGCTCGGCCGCGCAGACGTAGCGGTGATACGGATTGAGCGCGACGCCGAGCCGCTCGAGCGGCCCGGCCGTGGCGCGCCGGATCTCGAGCCAGCGCCGGTGCACGCCGTCGCCGGCGCGGTAGATGTCGCAGCCGGCGATGCGCTCGTGGGATTGCACCAGGTCGAACCCGCCCGCGCGCCACGCCTTGCGCGCCGCGTTCGCGAACGACCAGTCGCGCCAGAGGCTGCCGACGTGAAACGGGTCGACGCGCAGGACCCGGTCCGCGCGCCAGCCTGCGTTGCCGTCCTCCCAGCTGCGCGCGATCAGGGTGGCTTCGGCCCCGGCGCGCTCGAGCGCCGGCAGCGCGCGCTCGATGAAGCGCTCGGCGCCGCCGTAGGCGTTGTAGCGCTGCCGGACGATGGCGACGCGCATGGGAAAGGGGGGCTCCGGCAGAACGCCTCCGCCCCCCTTCAGATCCCCCCGCCCAGTAGCTCCAGAACCGCCGCGTGCACGTCGTCCACGGGGAGCGTGGTCAGGCATTCGCTCACCTTGCCGCCGCCGCAGCCGTCGTTGCCACAGGGCCGGCAGGAATGGCGTGTGCTGACGATGCGGTGCGCAACGCGCCACGGCCCCCATTCGTCCTCGCCGCTCGGCCCGAACAGCGCGACCGCAGGCGTTCCCATGGCCGCGGCGAGGTGCATCGGCATCGAGTCCACGCCGATGAAAAGGCGCGCCTGCGCCGTCAGCGCGCCGAGCTCCTTGATCGTCAGCCGCCCCGCGAGGCTGAGCGGCCTGGATTTCGCCTGCTGAACGATCCGCTCGAGGAGCGCCATCTCCTCGGGGTCAGGCGCGGCGGTGAGCACGACGCGGTGCGCGGGCGCGAGACGGTCGATCAGCTCGGCGTTGCGCTCGGCCGGCCAGCACTTGAAGCTCCAGCGCGAAGCAGGATGCATGTGCAGAAAGGCACGCTCGGCGACGCCCTCGGCGGCGAGCAGCTGCGCGACGCGCTCCTCGGCCGCAGCGCCGGGGACGAAGCGCACGCGCCGCTGCGCCTCATCGGGCTGCAGGCCGATGCGGCGCAGCGCATCGAGGTTCTCCTCCACCTTGTGGCGCCGGCCGTTGCGCGCCAGCGCATAGAAGTGGGTGAAGCTGCCTTGCCAGAACGCCCCGCGCCCGGGCACCGCCGGCGCGACGCTGTAGCGCGCGCCGAGCGCGCGCGCGAGCCAGGCGCCGCGCGGCTGCTCGGAAAGATGAACCAGGAGGTCGTAGCCCCGGGCGCGCAGCGCGCCGTAGAGCCGCCGCTCTGCCGCCAGTCTGGACAGCGGACCTTCGTTCCGCCAGCTGCGCCCGACCAGGTGCAGCTGCGCCAGCGCCGGATGGCCCTCGAGCATCGGCGCGGTGTCGTCGTAGACGAGGGCGTCGACCTCGATGCGCGGCGCGTGCGCCTTGAGCGCGCCGAGCACCGGCGCCGCGAGCAGCACGTCGCCGTGGTGGCGCAGCTTGACCACCAGCGCGCGCGCGATCTCCCCGAGCGGCACCGCGTCCTTCAGCATGCAGCGCAAGATAGCACGTCGGCATAGACGAATCCGTCGCGCTCGAAGATCTCCCCGGCCCGGGTTGCGAGGGGCTTGCGGAACATCGGGCCGGCGAACGCGAAGGTGTGGAACTCGCCGCGCTCGCCGCAGGCGTCCACGCCTTCGGGGATGCGGCGCACGAAGTCGCGGTCGAACAGCGCTCCGGCCCACTCGCGCGGTGCTTGCCGCGGGTCCACGCAGGTGATCCACGCGCGCAAGCCGCTCTCGGTCATTTCCTGCGCGAGCGCGCGCGTGGGCAATTCCCAGAGCGGAAAGAGAAGCTCGACACCACTTCCAGCAAATTGCCGTTCGCGATAGCGGCGGATGTCTTCCAGAAACAGGTCGCCAAAGGCCACGTGCGTGACGCCCTCGCGAATCGCCTGCGCGATGAATACCGCAATCGCCGCTTCATAGACTGCGTTCGGGCAGGGGTGCGGGATCGGTATCCGGTGCACCGGCAGCCCGAGCGAAGCCGACTGCGCCTCGAGCAGCTCGGTCCGAACCTCGTGGACGGCAACCCGGCCGCTGCCTTGCACGACGGTGGTAAAGAGCCCCGCGACCTCGACATCGGACGCGCGCCGGAGCAGGTGCAAGCTCCAGGCGCTGTCCTTGCCGCTCGACCACGCAAGAAGCGTGCGCTTACGCGGCGGTGGCGACGCCTGCATCGGCCCACGCCTGGACAATCGCGTGAATCCGCGCCACCCCGTCGGTGAGCGCCGCCGGCCCGGGCTGCAGGATCTCCGCCGATTTGATCTCGAAGAGTTGGTTGTCGCGTACCGCTGGGATCTCGGACCAGCCCGGCCGAGCCCGCACCTTTTCCGGCCGGAATTTCTTCCCGCACCAGGAGCCGAGAACGAGGTCGGGGGCTCGCCGCGCTACTTCGCTCGCATCGGCGACGACGCGCCCACGCGCATCCTGCGAGAGGGTGAGCTCCGGGAAGATATCGTCGCCGCCGGCGACGCCGATGATCTCCGATACCCAGCGGATGGCGCTGATCATCGGTTCGTCCCATTCCTCGAAGTACACGCGCGGCCGCTTTCTCAGCCTGCTCGCCTGCGCGCGGATCACCTCAAGTCCCGATTCGAGCGTGGAGGCGAGTCCTGCCGCGCGATCAGTCGCGCCGACCAGGGCGCCGAGGGCGCGGATCATGTCGAGAATCTCGGCCACCGAGCGCTGGTTGAACACGAGCACATTGAGGCCGCGCCGGATCAGATCCCGGGCGATGTCCGCCTGGATGTCGGAAAAACCGATTACTAGGTCAGGTCGCAAGGCGAGAATCCGTTCGATATTCGCGGAGCTGAAGGCCGAAACCCGGGGTTTCTCGCGCCGGGCCCGCGGCGGGCGCACGGTGTACCCCGAGATGCCGACAATGCGGCGTTCCTCGCCGAGAAGGTAGAGGGTTTCGGTCGTCTCTTCAGTAAGACAGACGATGCGCTCGGGCAGCTTCATCGCTTGTACGGACCTGTCGCGAGACTATGCCCTCTGCGATCGCGCGCCCACGTGCGCGACCAAGAGATGGAAGCCTGCCGCGAGCAGGACATATGCCGCGGTGCTCAATGTGTAGCGCGGGTAGTATTTGGCGACGCGGGAGGCATACTCGGTCCAACTCATCTCCGGAAAATATCCGGACAGCAAGTAGAAGCTGCCATTGGATATCAGGAAAGCGGCGGATACTCCCACGAATATCGCGCCGAACAACGGCGCCAAAGTTGCCCATTCGATGCGGTGCCGACGCGCATACCAGACACCGCCGAACCAGAGGCTCGCGTAGGTCGGGATCAGAAAAGCGTAGGCCGGTGTGACGCACCAGTCGCTGACACCTCCGAGTGTGATTGCAAGGTAGTCGATCAGCGCGGCTGTCGCGAGGTAGCTGCCGAACAGGGCAGCGCCACGGAGATAGAAGCCACCGAGCAAAAACACCGCCCACGAGGCGTCCGGGAGATGAGTCGCCGAGCCGAAGTGATGGAAGCGCGTCGCCGCCATGAGAATCGCCAGCAGCAGCGCGATGATCGTGGTTCTGTGTCGGTAGAGGATCGATTTCATTTGCCGCCTCCGCATAAACGCAAGATTGTCGCCAATTGCAGGTTCGCCTCGACGCAGTCGGCGAGCCGTTCGAGGCTCGCTTCCCGGACAGCGTTCAAGTCCACCGCCGACGCTCCAGGCAGCCGCGCCCATTCAAGGAGAGCGGCGCAGGACTGCGGATGATCGAACACGCCGTGCACGTAAGTAGCGAAGATCTGCCCGTCGGGGGACAGCGCCCCTTCTGGCAGCCCCTCCAACCGGGTCGCTGGAGCATCGAGCGCCGGACCACGCGTCACGCCCATGTGGATTTCGTAACCTGACAGCGGCGCGGCGCGCGCCGAGCCGGGGAATACCTCGCCCACCACGTTACGCCGCAGCTTCTCCGGGGTCAGCTCGCTCTCCATATCGAGCAATCCGAGCCCGGGGCATTCGCCGGGGGGGCCTTCCAGTCCCGCGGGATCGCGCACTACACGTCCGAGCATCTGCATGCCGCCGCACAGCCCGATCAGCTTTCCGCCGTAGCGCAGATGACGGAAGATCGACTCGCGCCACCCTTGTGAGGCGAGATGCTCGAGGTCCGCGCGCACATTCTTGCTTCCCGCCAGGACGATCAGGTCGGCGTCCGGCAGCGGGCGCCCGGGTCCGACGAACTTCACCTCGACATCCGGATGCAGGCGCAAGGGGTCCAGGTCGGTATGGTTGCTGATCCTCGGGTAGACGGGCACCGCGACCCGCAACTTCGCGCCGGACTTCGGTGCAGCCGGTTCGGGTAGTGCGTCTTCGGCGTCCAGCGCAAGCCCGTGCAGATAAGGCAGGACGCCCAGGACCGGCTTGCCCGTCCTCGATTCCAGCCAGCGCAGGCCGGGCTCCAGCAGGGCGCGCGCCCCGCGAAAGCGGTTGATCACGAAGCCCACGATCAGGTCGCGTTCCGGTGCAGCAAGGCATTCGAGCGTCCCGAGGATCTGCGCGAACACGCCGCCGCGGTCGATGTCCGCGACCAAGACGACGGGGCAGGCCACCGACAGCGCGAATCCCATATTGGCCAGATCGCCCTCGCGCAGATTGATCTCGGCGGGACTGCCGGCACCTTCCACCAGCACCGCATCGTGGGACCGGCGCAAACGGCCAAACGACTCGAGAACCACGCCGAGCAGTTCGGGCTTCAGGCGCTGAAATTCCGTCGCCTCGACATCCGATTGCGGCGCGCCGCGCACGACCAGCTGGGCTCGCTCGTCGCTCGTCGGCTTCAGAAGCAACGGGTTCATGTCGATGAGCGGAGCAACCCGCGCCGCCTGTGCTTGCAGCGCCTGCGCGCGCGCGATCTCGCCGCCGTCGGCTGACACCGCGCTGTTGAGCGACATATTCTGGGGCTTGAACGGAGCAACTCGCATGCCGCGACGAACGAGCGCGCGGCACAGGCCGGCGACCAGGGTGCTCTTGCCCGCACCGGACGAAGTTCCCTGAATCATCAGCATAGCGCCACCGACTTCAGAATTCATGCCTGAGGAACGCGGTCAATTTACGCCCTTGGGTGTTGAATCCCTGCGCAAGCTCATAGCGCTTATCGAAGGCATTGTCGAGCCGTGCCGAGACGGAGGTCTGCTTGTCCAGAGCGTAGCGCGCGGTGAGGTTCACCACCTCGTACGGCGCGAGTTCAACTCTGGTAAACGTGACAATGGTGTTGTCGAACCGCTGGCGGCTCGCCGTCAGCTCGGCGCCGAGCCGCAGGGCGCCGAAACTCTTGCCCACGCTGAGGCCGCCGAAGACCTTCGCGCGGCGGACGAGCTGGACGTGCGAGCTCGCCGTATGCTGAATCGGATCCTGTATCGTCAGGCTCGCCCTGATATCGACTCCCGCGAGCGTTCCCCGGTACGAGGTTTCGATCCCGTCGATCACCGCGCGGTTGATATTTACCACTGGAAATGGATTGATCAGATCGTCGATGCGCGCGTGAAACGCCACCACGCGCAAGAGGTGAGGGCCGGCCGCATATTGCACACCGGCCTCGAAATGCCGGGATCGCTCTGGCCGCAGGGCCGGATTGCCGAAACCCGGGAAGAACAATTCATTGAACGTCGGCGCGCGAAACGATTTCGCGCTGCTCGCGGTCAGGCGAACGGTGTCGCTGAGATCAAATCCGTAGCCGCCAAAGTGCGTGCGCGCCCTGCCGAAATCGGAGTAATTCTCGCTGCGCACGTTGAGCTGCACCGCATGCCTGCCGAAGCGCCCCTGGTAGCCGCCGAATACGGCATTGACGTCGCGCCCGGGCCGCACGTAGGCCGTGGTGCTGCTCACCTCCTGCTCCAGCCTTTCCAGTCCCGCGCTGGCCGTCTGGTCCGCCGCCAGCACGAAGTCGTTCTGCCAGGAGATCTGCGTGTTGCGGCTCGTCGTACGGCTGGTGACGTTGCCGTTCAGGTAGCCGTCGAAGCGGTCGCGTCCCAGCGAATAGCCGAGTTTCGAGAACCATCGGGAGCCGAGCCGGTTGTTCATGTAAAGGCTCAGCGCGCCGACCTCGGCGTCGGCCGTGTGCTTGTCGTTCACGGATGCGGCAAAGGCGTTGTCGAATTCGACGCGACCAACGCTCGAGAAAAAGCGCACGCCCGCCTCATGATCCGCATGAAAGCGGTGTGCCAGGTTTCCCGACAGTGACGAATTTCTGTAGCCGTCGCGGTCCGGGTTGGTGGTCGGAGAATTGAGCGGGTTCTGCGCGGAGAAGCCGTCGGTCGAATAGTGGGAAAAATTGATCGAGAAGCGCGTATCGCCCGCCGCTCCCACCGCGCCCGAATAGGCGGCTCTCAGCCGGCGCGTTCCTTCTTCGCCGGCCCCGATCTCGATGCTGCCGCCGCGTTCGCTCCGGCCACGCTGGGTGAACACCTGAATCACACCGCCGATCGCGCCGGAACCGTAAAGGCTTGAGACGCCCCCACGGACGATTTCGACCCGCTCGATCTGATCCAGCATCAACTGATCGAGCGCCGTGGCGCCGGTGGTCAGGCTCGAAACGCGCACCCCGTCGATCAGGACCAGCACCTGATTGGTTGCAGTGCCCCGCAAAAAAGTGGAGCTGGTGGTCCCGATGCCGCCGTTCTGCGAGAACTCGAACCCCGCTTCGCGCCGCAGCAGTGTCGGCAGATCGACCGCCCCCGAGTCCCGAATTTCCTTGCGGGTAATGACCGTCGTATGCGGAATCGAGTCGCGCACGCGCTGCTCGGTGCGCGAAGCGGTGACGACGACGGCATCGTCGTCCTGTGAATGGGCCGGAACGGCGAGCGCAGCGAGCGCGGCAGCAACGAGAGCGGTACGCATGAAGACCTCCTCTGGCGTCGACCCCGACGCCCGAAAGCAGGTTGATGAACTGCAAGGCCGGTCTCCGGACTCGCGAGAGGCGGCATGCGATCCGCCCGGTGCGCGCCTTCCCGTGGACCGCTCGAGCTCCACAGTGGCTGCTTGCGCACCTTCTCGCCTACCGTTGCGGGGGCAGTACAGGCTTGGGACCTGTTTCCCGTTTCATGCGCGACGCGAGAGCCGCGGCGCGCACACCTTGCAACCGAAAGCCGACAGATTATATGCCGCGGTTTCGTCGCCGGGCGCCCGAAAAAGGCTTTGCCGACGCCCACTTCTTGCACCGCGGCATGATCAGGAAACACATGCAGAACCGCCCCTTATTTCTTGACGCTGCGGCAGATTTGAAACATAGTGCGCGCGTGGATGCGGAGTTCAATTCGCTCGAGGCCAAGGTCGCCCAGTTCGTCGGCCTGTGCGAGCGACTGCGAGCGGAAAACCACGATCTGCGCCAGCAGCTCGCCTCCGCCAAGAACGACGCCAAGCGCCTGAACGAGCGCATCGAGGGCGCCAAGCTCAAGCTCGAGAGCCTGCTCGCGCGCCTGCCCGACTGAGCGGGGCTGCAATGGCCGAAGGCGCCAAGACCATCGAAGTCAACATCCTCGGACGCAGCTACCGCGTCGCCTGCGAGGACGGCGAGCGCGACGCGCTCATGCAGGCGGTCGCCTACCTCGACGGCAAGATGGGCGAGATCAAGAAGTCGGGCAAGGTCAACGGCACCGATCGCATCGCGGTCATGGCGGCGCTCAACATCGCGCACGAGTTTCTGTCCACCAAGCTCGGCAGCGGCTTTGACATCGGTCAGGCCAAGCGTAGAATCGAATCGATCGAGGCGAAGCTCGATGAAGCGATCGCCCGGCAGGACAAGCTGTTTTGATTGTTGACGAACCGTCTGCGTCCCCTGCTGTGCTCGACCGGGCCCCATATTTCCGAACCGATAGCTTCCCGAGGTTGCGGCTCTTGGTGTCACTGTTGTGATCGTCCCGCGCCTTCGGGCGCGCCGATGAACCTGATGTGACCGGTACGCGACCACCCTGATTGAGCAGGGTTCGGAGGCCGGGCCCACCGGCACGAGCGGGGGACTCCCCACATGCAATACTGGCTCATGAAATCCGAGCCCGACGAGTGCTCGATCGACGACGCGCTCGCCGCGCCGAAGCGCATCACGCCCTGGACCGGCGTGCGCAACTACCAGGCGCGCAACTTCATGCGCGACGCGATGCGCGCCGGCGACGGCGTGCTGTTCTGGCACTCGAGCTGCGCCGAGCCGGGCATCGCCGGCCTCGCCGAAGTGGCCGGCGCCGCCTACCCGGATCCCTCCCAGTTCGACCGCAGGAGCCCCTACTACGACGCGAAATCGGCGCGCGCCGCGCCGCGCTGGGTCTGCGTCGACGTACGGGCGCTGAAGAAGACGCGCGTGGTGACGATCGCCGAGCTGCATGCGCACGCGCCGCTCAGGAACATGCGGGTGCTGCGCCCCGGCAACCGCCTGTCGATCACGCCGGTGAGCGCCGGCGAATGGCAATACATCGGCCGGAAGCTGCTTTGAGCAACGACATCCTGCTGCGCGCGCTGGCGCGGCAGCCTACCGAGTACACGCCGGTCTGGCTGATGCGCCAGGCCGGGCGCTACCTGCCCGAGTACAACGCCACGCGCGCGAAGGCGGGCAGCTTTCTCGCCCTGGCGAAGAGCCCGGCGCTCGCCGCCGAAGTGGCGCTGCAGCCGCTCGAGCGCTACCCGCTCGACGCGGCGATCCTGTTCTCCGACATCCTGACGGTGCCGGACGCGATGGGCCTCGGGCTGTTCTTCACCGAAGGCGAAGGGCCGCGCTTCGAGCGGCCGCTGCGCGAGGAGGCGGCAATCCTGCGCCTGGGCGCGCCGGACCCCGCGGCGGAGCTGCGCTACGTGCTCGACGCAGTGCGCGAGACCCGGCGCGCGCTCAACGGGCGCGTGCCGCTGATCGGATTCTCCGGCAGTCCCTACACGCTCGCCTGCTACATGGTCGAGGGCTCGGGAAGCGACGACTGGCGTGCCCTCAAGGGCATGCTCTATGCGCGCCCTGACCTGCTGCACCGCATTCTCGCGGTCAACGCGCGCGCGGTCGCCGACTACCTCAACGCGCAGATCGACGCCGGCGCCCAGGCGGTGATGCTGTTCGACACCTGGGGCGGAAACCTGACTGCCGCGGGCTACGAGGAGTTCTCGCTCGCGTACATGCGCAAGGTGATCTCCGAGCTGCGCGACGTCCCCTGCATCGTGTTCACCAAGGGCGCGGGCGCATGGCTCGAAGCGATCGCCGCCAGCGGCTGCGCCGCGGTCGGTCTGGACTGGACCGTCGACCCGGCTTCGGCGCGCAGCCGAATCGGCGCCAAAGTCGCGCTGCAAGGCAATCTCGATCCGGCGGTTCTCGTCGCACCACCCGACATCGTGCGCGCGCAGGCGCGACGCGTGCTGGATGCTTTCGGCCCGGCGCCCGGCCATATCTTCAACCTCGGTCACGGCATCTCGCCGCATGCGCGGGTCGACGCGGTCGCCGCCCTCGTAGACGAAGTGCGCGCTTACAGCATGCGAATGAGAAAGGCGCGCGTCTGAGTTATGCACAAGAAGCGGTTTTGCCGCGGGAATTTGGCGATTTCCGACTTTGGCGTACAGGGTTGTCCTCAACTCCTTGATCCGCGGCGGGAAAGCATCTGAGGAGGCGGTTGGCAGCGGCTCCTCACTCGTGATCTGTGGAAAAGTGACCGAAATATGGCGGATTTGCTCACAGCCTTATCCACAGCCAAAAGCGCAATCGAGAAATTGCCCTTCAGTCGCATAGGGAAGCGATGCTTTCGAGATCCGGATACTCAACATCCGTGATTAACGGCCTGTAGCGATGAGAGTGTTGCGAACTGCGCTCGATGTGCCGGTGGCAAAGCTTTTCGACTACCTGATCGACGACGCGGCGCCCGCGGCGCCGGGCGATCGCGTCGTGGTCCCGTTCGGCGCGCGCCAGCGCGTCGGCGTGGTGGTCGAGATCGGCGATGGCAGCGCGGTCGCGGCCGCGCGGCTCAAGCCGGTGGCGCGGGTGCTCGATGACGCACCTCGCCTGCCGGCGGACTGGCTGGAGCAGATGCGCTTTCTCGCCGCCTACTACCAGCGTCCGCTCGGCGAGACGGTCGCCGGCGCGCTGCCGCCCCGGCTGCGCTCGGTCAAGCCGCTGCCCAGGCGCCGCGAGCAGGCTGCCGCGCCCGGCCGGGGCGCCGGCGCGCGCTTCGTGGCGAGCCACCAGCCCAATTCCGCCCAGGCGACGGCGATCGAGCGCATCGGCGCCGCGCTCGAGGGGTTCCAGGCGTTTCTGCTGCATGGGGTCACCGGCAGCGGCAAGACCGAGGTCTACCTGCGGCTGATCGCCCGGGTGCTGGCGCGCGGCGGCCAGGCTCTGGTGCTGGTTCCCGAGATCGGGCTCACGCCGCAACTGGAAGCGCGCTTTCGCCACGCCTTTCCGGACGCCCGCATCGCGGTGCTGCACAGCGCGCTCGAGGATGCGGCGCGCACTCACGCCTGGCTCGACGCCGCGCGCGGCGAGGCGCAGATCGTTCTCGGCACGCGGCTCGCGGTGCTCACGCCGCTGCCGCACCTGGCGCTCGTCGTGGTCGACGAGGAGCACGATGCCTCCTTCAAGCAGCAGGAAGGCCTGCGCTATTCAGGGCGCGATGCCGCGGTGCAGCGCGCCAAGCTCGCGGATTGCCCGATCGTGCTCGGCACGGCGACGCCGTCGCTCGAGACCTGGTTTAACTGCTCGGCCGGACGCTACGCGTGCCTTACGCTCGCCGAGCGAGCCGTACCCGGGGCCAGGCTGCCCGTGGTCCGCACCGTCGACCTGCGCACCGAAAGCGCCGAGCACGGGCTGGCAAAGCCGGTCACAGAGGCGATCCGGGCGCGCCTGGCGCGCGGCGAGCAGAGCCTGGTTTTCATCAACCGCCGCGGCTACGCGCCGGTGCTCGCCTGCGAGGCCTGCGGCTGGGCGGCCGGCTGCGCGCGCTGCACCTCGCATCTGGTGCTGCATGCCGCGGACAGGAAGCTGCGCTGCCACCATTGCGGCGCCGAGCAGCCGATCCCGGGCGCCTGCCCGACCTGCGGCAACGTCGACCTGCGCGCGCTCGGGCGCGGCACGCAGCGGGTCGAGGAGACGCTCGCCGCGCTGTTCCCCGCGGCGCGCATCGTGCGCATCGACCGCGACAGCACCCGCAGGCGCGCCGAGCTGGCGCGCAAGCTCGAGGGCGTCGGCCGCGGCGAAGCCGACATCCTGGTCGGCACGCAGCTGCTCGCCAAGGGGCACGATTTCCCCGACCTGACGCTGGTGTGCGTGCTGAACGCCGACAGCGCGCTGCTGTCGACCGATTTCCGCTCCGCCGAGCGGCTGTTCGCCACCCTGGCCCAGGTCGGGGGACGCTCGGGGCGGCGCGAGCAGCCCGGGGAAGTGCTGGTGCAGACGCGCTACCCCGGGCATCCCATGTTCGAGGCGCTCGCGCGCCACGACTATGCAGGCTTCGCCGAATCGCAGCTCGCCGAGCGCCGCAGCGCCGGCTTTCCGCCCTACGTGCACGAGGCGGCGCTGCGCGCCGAGGCGAAGAAGCTCGATTCCGTCATGGCGTTCCTGCGCGCCGCGGCGCGCCTGCTGCCAGCGCCCGCGGGCGTGCGCATCTACGACCCGGTGCCGCACGTGATCACGCGCCGCGCCGGCCTCGAGCGCGCGCAGCTGCTGGTGCAATCGGCATCGCGCCCGGCGCTGCAGGACTTCCTGCGCCAATGGTCGGCCGCGCTGCCGGCCTCCGCGCCGAAGACCATGCGCTGGCACCTCGACGTGGATCCGATCGAATTCGATTGATAATCGGGGTCCGGGTCATTATTTCATTCGGCAACGTATAATTCGCGCCCTCTTTAGATGGCTGCAGATCCTAAAGCCGAGCTCGAGCGCATCCTTACCGAAGGCGTAAGGCAGATTGCGCCGGAATTGGTCGAGTTCCACGTAGTGCTGGAGAAACCGCGCAGATCAGAGCATGGAGATTATTCGAGTACTGCGCCGTTGCAGCTGGCCGGGACTCTGGGAAAACCTGCAAGAGCTATCGCAGAGGAACTTCGACGGCTGACCGCCCGGAGCATTGCACGCGCCGGCGTGTGCGAACCGCTGGAGCTTGCGGGCGCCGGGTTTCTCAACATACGCTTGAAAAGCTCGGAAAAGCAGAATGTCATTGCTCAGATCCTCCGGCAAGGCGCGGCCTACGGAGGCGTCCACGCCGACAGACCGCAGAAAATCATGGTCGAGTTCGTCTCGGCGAACCCGACCGGGCCGCTGCACGTCGGGCACGGGCGCCAGGCGGCGCTCGGCGACGCGATCGCCGCGCTGCTCGAGGCGCAGGGGCACGAGGTCACGCGCGAGTTCTACTACAACGACGCCGGCGCGCAGATCCACAATCTCGCGCTCTCGGTGCAGGCGCGCGCGCGCGGGCTCGAGCCCGGCGCTGCCGGCTGGCCGCAGGAAGGCTACAACGGCGACTACGTGCAGGAGATCGCCGCCGAATTTCTCGCCCAGCGCGGCGAGGTGGAGGACCTCGAGGAGGTGCGCAGGTACGCGGTCGGATTTCTGCGCAAGGAGCAGGATGTCGATCTGGAGAAATTCGGCCTCAGGTTCGACGTCTATTACCTGGAATCGAGCCTGTACGCCGACGGCAAGGTGGAAGACACGGTCAAGGCGCTCGCCGCGAGCGGCAAGACCTACGAGAAGGAGGGCGCGCTGTGGCTGCGCACCACCGAGTACGGCGACGACAAGGACCGCGTGGTGCGCAAATCGGACCGCAGCTATACCTACTTCGTGCCCGACGTCGCCTATCACGTCACCAAGTGGCGGCGCGGCTTCACCAAGGTGATCAACCTCCAGGGCACCGACCACCACAGCACCGTCACCCGGGTGCGCGCGGGCCTGCAGGCGCTCGGCATCGGCATCCCGGCGGGCTACCCGGACTACGTCCTGCACAGCCTGGTCAAGGTGATGCGCGGCGGCGCGGAGGTCAAGATCTCGAAGCGCGCCGGCTCCTACGTCACGCTGCGCGAGCTGATCGACTGGGTGGGGTGCGACGCGGTGCGCTTCTTCCTCGTTTCGCGCCGCGCCGATTCCGAATTCGTGTTCGACGTCGACCTGGCGCTCGCCAGGGGCGAGGAGAACCCGGTCTACTACGTGCAGTATGCCCATGCCCGGGTCTGCAGCGTGTTCGCGCAATGGGGCGGCGAGGTGGCTGCGCTCTCCGGCGCGCGCCTCGATGCGCTGAAAGGCGGCAAGGAGCTGGCGCTGGCGCAGCGCCTGGCGGAGTTTCCGCAGCTGCTGCTCGGCGCGGCGCGCGAGCTCGCGCCCCACGCGGTGGCCTTCTATCTGCGCGAGCTCGCGGGGGAATTCCACCGCTACTATAATGCCGAGCGCATCCTGGTCGAGGACGAGGCGCTGCGAGTGGCGCGGCTCGCGCTGTGCGCGGCGGTCCGGCAGACGCTGGCAAACGGCCTCGCGCTCCTCGGCGTCAGCGCGCCGGAGAAAATGTGACCCACAAGCCCGCAAGTCGCAGCGCGCGCCCGAGCCGGTCGGGCGGCGGCTTCATGCTCGGAATGTTCATCGGCCTGCTGCTGGGCCTGGTGGTCGCGCTCGTGGTCGCGCTCTACCTCAACAAGACGCCGATCCCGTTCATCGGCAAGGGCAAGCCGGCGGCGGCGAAGGAAGCCGGCGCCGAGCCCGGCAAGCCGCCGGCGATCGCCGGCCTGCCGCAGGGCGCCGCCCCCGCCGCCAAGGGGCCCGAGCGGCCCAAGTACGACTTCTACAAGATCCTGCCGGGCGGCGAGGTGCCGGTCTCCGAGCGCGAGCTCAAGGAAGCGGCGCGCGCCGCCCGGAGTCAGCCGGAGGCGGCCAAGGACATTTACTTCATCCAGGCGGGCTCGTTCCAGAACCCGGCCGACGCCGACAACCAGAAGGCGAAGATCGCGATCCTGGGCTTCGAGTCGAGCGTCGAGCCGACCAGCCTGCCCGACAAGGGCACCTGGTACCGGGTGCGGCTCGGACCGTATACCTCGCTCGAGGAGCTGAACAAGGTGCGCCGGGTGCTGTCGCAGAACGGAATCGACGCCAGCCTGGTCAAAGTGAAGGATGTCGCCGCATCGAGGAACAACTAGGGAAAGCTGAAATGGACAGGCTCAGGCGCAATCTGCTCAGCGCAATCGCTTTCTCGCCCCTGCTCGCGCGCGCGCAGCAGCCCGGCGACGCCTCCTTCACCACGCTCAGGCGCGAGCTGCCGCTCGAGACGCAAGGCAAGATCGAGGTGGTGGAATTCTTCTGGTACGGCTGCATCCACTGCTTCCGTCTCGAGGCGCTGCTCGAGGCCTGGCTGCCGAAGCTGCGCCCGGATACGGTGTTTCGCAGGATCCCGGCGGTGTTCAACGAGCGCTGGGGGCACGACGCCGCGATCTATTACGCCTTCGAGGCGCTCGGCGTGCTCGACCGGCTGCACCGCCCGCTGTTCGACGCCATCCACCTGAACCGGCTGCGCACCGACAACCCCAAGGCGCTCGCCGAGTGGCTGCAGAGAAGCGGGCTCGAGCCGAGCAAGTTCGACGCCACCATGAAATCGTTCGGCGTGCAGAGCAAGGTCAAGCGCGCCGCGCAGATCACCGCCGCCGCGGGGATCGACGGCACGCCTGCGCTCGCGGTGCAGGGCCGCTACACCATCAGCGCCGAGCAGGGCGGCAGCCACGCGGGCATGCTCGCCACCGCGGATCGCCTGATCGGCGTCGTGCGCAAGACCCTGGCAGCGAAGAAGTAGCGGCGCGACCGGGTCCGCCGTGCGCCGCATCTTCATCACCGGCGCATCCTCGGGGATCGGCGCGGCGCTGGCGCGGCACTATGCCGCCGCCGATACCGCGGTCGGACTGTACGCGCGCCGGCGGGATCTGCTCGAGCGGCTCGCGGCCTCGCTCCCCGGCCGCAGCGCGCTCTACGCCGCGGACATCGCCGACGCCGGAGCGATCGTCGCCGCGGCACAGGATTTCGCGCAGCGCTTCGGCGTGCCGGACCTGGTGATCGCCAACGCCGGCATCTCGATCGGCACCCACGGAGACGAGATGCGGGATGTCGACAAGCTGCGTCGCGTGCTCGAGGTGAACGTCGTCGGCCTCGCGGCGACGCTGGCCGCCTTCGCGCCGGCGATGCGCGCAGCCGGCGGCGGCACCTTGTGCGGCATCGCCAGCGTAGCCGGATTCAGGGGGCTGGCGGGCGCCGGCGCCTACAGCGCCTCGAAGGCGGCGGCGATCGCCTGGCTCGAGGCGCTGCGCGCGGAGCTCGCGGGCAGCGGCGTCGCGGTGGTGACGCTCTGCCCCGGCTACATCGACACGCCGATGACGCAGGTGAACAAGTACCGCATGCCGTTCCTGCTGCCGGCCGACGAGGCGGCGCGGCGCTTCGCGCGCGCAATCGCCGCCAGGCGCCGGCTCGCCGTCATCCCCTGGCAGATGGCCTGGGTGTCGCTGCTGCTGCGCGGCCTGCCCGGATGGCTCTACGACCGGCTCGCCGCGCGCGCGCCGCGCAAGCCGCGCGACCTTTCTATCTGATCAAGCTTGTTTCGCATGAGCCACCAATCGCCGTGTTCGAATCATACCGTCGCGCAGACAATCACGCTGATCCATGGTTGGGGCGGCCGGCCACCCGAGCACATCGGGTTGAATTGCTCCCGCAAGTAGGAAAGCAGGGATAACGGAGCCCCGAGCAACTTTACAATCAGTCCGGGCAGGCGATAGCCGAGGCGGTCGCCGACAGCCTGCACGCCAAACCAAAAGACGATTGCCATGGCGGCGGAATAGCTGCCAGTGTAATAAATCTCGAGGCGATCCGTTGGCGGACAAAAACCGAAAATTAATTCCGATGCTGTAGCGTGACTCGCAAACCCTCGAAGGCCGGCACGCTTGTTGACCGCCGACAGAATGACTTTTCCACCGGCGCGCATATACGGCCTAATTCGATCATGGACCTCACGGAACCGGACAGCGTCGTCGGCGCTGAAATCACAGATGCACAAGTCCATATTTCGGAGCTCAGAATTGCCATCCAGCGCTGACGGCGTAGCAAGGGCGTCGACGTGAACTGAGTAGTGCCTTCCCGGCAGGCTCGCGATCAGGTCCCGGGCGACTCCTCCGCGATTGCTGTGTACGGTGAGGATGGATTGCTCTGTCTGCCCGAAATGCGGCTGCAGTACGCGCAGCAGGGGTCGCAGCGCCGAATAAAGAGGATTGAACATCGAAGCCAGCTTGGATGGCGCATTTGCCTGCGAGTTTCCTCCCATTGACCGATCTCGAATCTCGGTGCTCCCGGCAAGACCGTAGCCTAGGGACGGCGCGGGCTTCGCTGAGCCGACCAGTTGGTCCGCGTCGCTCACCGCAGCAACCGCTCCTTCCAGATTCCGTCGCAGCCGATCGACTGCGCGTTGCAGAATTACCTCAACGATGTTGGCCGTATGTCCGGCGTCTGCAAGCCGTCGCTGCAAGTCGGCAAATGACGCCAGTGCGGCACTTCTGGCATTTTCTTGGACCCGCACTTGGGTAAATGGAGTTTGGGTGAGAAAACCGTGCAAAATGTTGGCGAATTCACTCTGTATCTCTCGAATCGCCATCGCCGTATACGCGGATTCGGAAGACGGTGTTGTTGCAGCGCCATCGACCGAACGCGCGAGCCACGCGAAATAGGAAGCGCTGACCAGGTCGCATGACCTGGCCACATTCAAGCAGGCGGACTCCGGTTGATTCCCAACATCATTTGTCGAAACTATATGGTGTTCGGCTTCGCGAACGGCATCTATGGTTCGAGCAATGCTTTTCCTGAGTTCAAGCATTGTTCCCTCATGCATTGCCAGAATCATATAAACGGTATGTCCAGCACGTGCGATGCAACGCTGAAGCTCCAAATGTTTGTTGCGCCATGATGCTCGCGAGGTTTCCAGCGCGTTTAAGTCTTCGAACGGCGCTGCCGAAAAGAAGTCTTGCAAGTGCTGCACGCAGGCATTTTTGATTGCATTGACGGCATCATTTGCCACTGCAGTTTCGGCGAGACGGGTTTCGCCATCAGGTGCATCAATCGCCGATCGGCTGTGCAAATAGCCGACGCGTATGGTGTTGAAAAATTCGCTCACCCCCACCCAGTACGGATGACCGTGGTGATCGAGCGGGGGCGGCAACTCATCCAGTATTGCATCGACATACCTGTCGAACTGCCGTCGCGCCTCTGCATAGCCTGGAGGGAGGTCGGCCGAATGCAGGATAAGCGTGTGCCGGCCGTAGTCCCGATGATCTTTGGTAGTAAAGGACGCGAGCTTGTCGACGACCTCGCTGCGTGAATGTGGACCAAAGTCCAGGCCTTCCGAATAGGTCGCTTGGCTGCGGAGCTCGACCATCAGAAAATCGTCGGAATCTCCGAGCACACGCGGCACTGTGGTTGGACAGAATTCACGCACGGTTCCGTAGTCCCAGAAAGTCGTCGGCCGGTCGATCCTCCGCTCAGGACGCATGCACACGATCGCGATTGGCAATTGCCTGCCTAGCATCGTCGTCTCGTCGACCCGCGAGTAGAACTGGTCCATCACGTCCATGTGAAACAGAGTTTGATTGATGGTCTTTGCGCGTACCGTATTGTGACGATGCGCGATGGCGAGAGCTGCCATCTCGCGTGGCGAGACCGACAGGACTTCGGACCCCGACGTCATCCTGGATCTCAGGATGGGAACGACGGCTTCCTGACGCACGCAGTAACTGGGTGAGACCACCAAGCGCTCTCCGGCCGCCAGAGGCTTGATCAAGGCGCGGTACGAGCCGTCCGCAGGGATCCAGTCGGCATGGAAAAACAGCAGATTGGTTTCGGTTACTGCGTCATCCAAGTCCTCGAAGCTCCGGTAGAGCGTCCATGTTAGGGAATGGCCATAGGCCGAGCCGGTAGCGACCAAATCGTCGATGGAAACCAGACGGGCCCGGCAAAGCGCTTGCAGGCGCTGGAAGATGCCAGAGGATCGGATGGCGTCGAAATGCGAGTTCTTCGTTAGGAGAACAAACTCGCATGGCATAGCGCTGGCCAGCGTCGGTAGATTGCCCGGCGCCAGCACCGCGGGAAGCGTCAGCGTCAACAAGTCATCGACATAGTGCTCGCCCCAGGCGTAGGTGATGACGCGCACTGGCCGCTGCGTGCTGTTAGACGCTCCCGGATTCGTGGTGCTGGTGGACGGCAATCAGCTAGGCGGTGCTATTGACTGGAGGTGGCTTGAATTGACCATTCCTTGATCGCTTGGTCACCCGAATTGGACCGTTTATGCAGCGCTGTATATCATGCTCCATCTGAAAGGAACATAGTGATGCTCGCCATGCAGGTAATCGAGCAGCCGCGATCACCGCATGCAATGGCGACATGTAGCGGCGCGCCTTGAGCAGGATCGTCTCGCTGGTCCCGTCGATCACGGAGCTGGTCTGCGATCTGGGACTCGCGGGCGAGCTGGTGGGTCGCACCGGCTTTTGCATTCATCCGAAGGAAGTCGTCCGGAAAATTCCCAAGGTCGGCGGCACCAAGTCGGTGAACCTGGAGAAAGTCAGAGCACTCGAGCCGAGCCACGTGATCGTCAACGTCGACGAGAACAGGAAAGAGACCGCCGACGAGCTCGCCGCCTTCGTTCCGAACATCCTCGTGACCCACCCGCTCGGGCCGCTCGACAACCTCGCGCTCTATCGCCAGATTGGTTCGGCATTCGGTCGCGAGCGGGAGGCC